>JABIDL010000012.1 GCA_018651745.1 Candidatus Neomarinimicrobiota bacterium
AAAAACTAGAAGATTTGGTTAGTGGTAAAGAAAAAACTTTGCGGAAGGTTCTAAACTTTCGCAAAGGTAGGGTTGGTGAAAAAAATGTCTGTCATTCCGAACCGAAGTGTGAGGAATCTTCATCAGATGACCTTGCTCTTCGAATTTAGATTCCTCTGGCTCCGCCAGCCGGCGGATCACTCGGATTGACTGGGGTGGAGGTAATTCCGGATCACGGATGATCGGGGTACTATAAAAACTAAAATGGATCGATGCTAACACCGGTAAGGAAATGTTTAATCCTTTCTTCCGGAACAGGGTCAACACAATAATCTACCGTTTCATCATAATCTATATCGTTAAAATAACGCAACTGCCGACGAAACTGCCCACTGACAAATCTGTCCGGAAATAATTCCCCGGCTTCTTTGATGATTGGTTTTATTGAATGATGATATTTTATTATAAAAAATAAATCTACATAATCCTTCCACTTTGCCCTGCCTCCCAAAGCAAATGCTTTCATAGCAGCAAGCGTCAATAAGGATGGAAATGGCAAACCATTTATATTATTTAAGCACTGTATTTTAAAAGGAAATGAAAAAAATGTAGTGCGAACTCCATCAATATTCATGTGAATTTGATCGCTATTTTCAAAGATAATACGTTTTTCTTCAAAAGGTAGGCTGTCCATCCAACGATTTATTACTTTGGGTTTTATTCTATCCAGCGTAAATAAATCAAAATCTATGGATTTTCTGTGGCCAATGTGTAATGCAATGGCCGTGCCGCCCACAAGGCAATATTCGCGGGAAAATTGCTCAAAATACGGGATTAATTCTTTTTGTTCTTCTGTGAGAATATTATCGAACATGTGCATATACCTTTTAAACTCCCCGACAAAAAATTGGGATTACCAACTTTAATTCTCCCCTATTACCCCGACCTTCGGTACGGGACAGGCACGGGAGAGAGTCAGGGGAAAACTTAATGGCTGTAAATAGTTTCATGTTCAGGAAATCCTTTCGAATCCCCCTGTCGTAGGGGGAAAATGGGGGTTTTAAATATTGATAAAAGGTTAGGTATCCAACTCTCTGCATTTTTGAGATATTATTTCTAAAATTTCATTGAGATTTTCATCAATTTCATTATTGAAAAAACGAATGATGGTATATCTCCATTTTACCAGATTTTCCGTTCTTTCTTTATCCTTTTTTCGTTGGCTTGGATGCAAATGACCGTTGCCGTCGACTTCAATGATCAGTTTCAATTCCAGACAACAAAAATCAACAACATAATTTTCAATACTAACCTGTCTGCGGAATTTATGCCCATCGATTTGTCTATTTTTCAGACATTGCCATAATTTTAATTCCCATGGTGTAGGTCGATTTCGATGTAACCGCCTGATAGTTTTTAATTTTTGTTTATTGACTTCTTTGACATTCTTCATAGGATTCTACGTGTTTTTAATAACCCCTTTCCGCCAAAGGTCGGACGCGGTGTATTTCCCCTATTACAGGGAAAACTTTAAAGGTTGGGATGTTTGGATTATATCACACAATTAAGATTTTTTTATGGTATCCTTTATTGTAGTAGTGGGTATATGTGTTTTTCATCATTCAACTACCTTTAGAAGGTAGAATTTGGTAAAGAAATGAAATATCTGATTAAACATGTAGATTTATCTTTTCCCTGCCCTCTAAAGGTAACTTTTGGGTACATGACGGGTAAAATACGCGTGGAAGAAGGATATAATCTCATCATTGTAATTTGTTCTGATACCGGAAATTCCCCGTTTAAATACATCAGCTGCTTTTTCTACACCGATTGTATCAAACAACCATTTTACATCCTCTTCCCGGCCTTGGTTTAACGTCGCTTCCACAATGGATGAAATACTTAAGCCGGGCAAATCTTCTAACGGGACCCAATGCCAGAAAAGATGGTGGTTTAGAATATATTCCTTCATGGGTTCCCCATAAGATTCCACTGCTTTTTCATCGAGATAGGAATTGCGCCCTTCGACTACGCTCAGGACGGGATTAAGGTTAGGATTAGGAGGCACAGCGGGCAATGACACATCCTTATTACTGTATTCAACATGAATGTCAGATCGAGAAGGTGAAATATTTTCAGGCACGTCTTGTGAGTTTTCCTCTTCCTGAAGCAGATCCTGCAATAGGACATCCAAGGCATCGGCAATATCCCTTACCATTCCAAGATAGACCCGTGCCTTGCCAGATTCCATTCGGGCAATCGTGTCCCGCGATACACCAATGCTGTCCGCTAGCTGTGTTTGTGTGATTTTCTTATTTTTCCGAAAACTCTTGAGAGACAGAATAACCTGCTGTTCAAATGTTAATGATTCTCCTCCGATGTGCATGAAAATACCTCTTTCTCTGGTTATTAAATTGACGACAGATAACCGTATTTTTTGACCCATTTATATTTCCCCTATTACAGGGGAAAAAGGTATGGATTGCCATCGCCGTAGTAAAGATTAACACTATATTACACCAGCATTACACAGAAAACAAGTATAATTCGCACAATAAATATTACAAATATAAGATTAACAACTTATTTGTTTAATTATTCACACTATTCCGTTTGTTCGGATAGTTAAGATGTGCGTATATTCCCATTTTCCATATGGAATGAAGAAAAACATTTCTTATTCGGGCGCCGTTTAGGATGAGAAATGTTAAACGAAGAAGACAGAACAGACTCTAACGGCGCTGGAGGATGTTTAAAAAAATTGATTAATCTACGTTCCTTCGTCACTACGCTTAACAAGTCTGTGAACGGAGAACGGTGATCAGTGAACTGTGAGCTG
>JABIDL010000013.1 GCA_018651745.1 Candidatus Neomarinimicrobiota bacterium
AGCGCACCTGCTTTGGGAGCAGGGGGTCGAAGGTTCGAATCCTTTCACCCCGACTTGTCAGAAACCACTTCTGACCGACATAAAGCCCTTCTTAATTGAGGGGTTTTTGTTTTATCATATAGATCAATCAATATCAAACATATAGTCAAATGGGACACCAATTCACGGGACACACCCCAATTTGAATATGTTTTTCAACCCAACTTTTTGAACCGCGGAAAGAAAGACGGGGGTTGGTTCGTAATAATAAAGCATACACACATTATTAAGTAATTTTTTATAAATTCAAGAAAACAATAAGGAATGAAAAATGGGAAAAGGAAAAGATTCTAAAAAAGCAACAAAAAAAGCACCTGCGAAAACTCCAAAAGAAAAAAAAGCAGAAAAGAGACTTAAAAAAGCAAATCGATAATTATGCAAGGTCAAGACCTTGTCTTCTGAACAACCATTTCATATTTTGTATTTCATTCAAATTATATGAAATGCCTTTGGCATTGATTTAGAAATCATTTTGTTAATGATTGCATCGCTCCCATAATTTCTTTCAATGCTTCATCCACATCCGATTCTGTGTTGAGGTGGCCGAAGAGCAGGAAATAGTAAACGCCAATAAAAATAATCCTATTTTGTAGGAATGTTATCAAACTTTATAATTATCATGAGGAACTATCTTGAAAAATGAAAACTTTTTAAACCTTTATTCTCAGGAACGATTACACCAACAATTGAATAAATGTGCAAAAGAAATTGGAGGAAAAAATATTTTTCTCCAACTATTGGAAGCCATTAGAGAAGCTCAGCCCCATCCGTTAACGGAAAGAAACTGTGAATTTCGGTTTGATTTGGGAACTATCAAATGGAGGAAACCCATTTTTAGGGAAAAAGTCTCTTTGTTAAAGCATGTAAGATTAGTAAATAAGGACGGGAATATTTTCCCAAAAAAGGGGATTAAAGGTTACAAAAGTATTTTGAACCTATTACGAACTCTCAAGCCCATTACATTTGAAGTAAAACCAAAGAATAGAAAACTTGGGCAAGGATTTACATTTCAACCGTTTGATATTATTGATGAGAAAACCACATGTATAAATCCCCTTTTCGAATCGGTCTTTTTTTCGCCGGTTTATCAGGTCAAAAAAATACTGATTTCTAAAAAGTAACTGATTGAAATTTCTAAAACGTTGAAAATTAAGGATAAGATTGGGGAAGTTTGGGGTAATTGTTCAGACAACGCAAAAAGGGCAGGGTAAGTAAATTGCTTTTGTAGTGGGAACCAATTACCCTACGAAAATGATTGTACCGCTCCCACAATTTCCTTCAGCGCTTCATCCACATCCGATTCTGTGTTGAGGCGGCCGAAGCCAATCCGGATGGACGCTTTTGCCAAAGTATCGCTGTGTCCTAGCGCTTTCATTACGTAGCTCGGTTCCAGCGTGGCGCTGGTGCAGGCCGAGCCGGAGGAACAGGAAATGGATTCCAGCTTCAGATGCAACGCCTCACCGTCCACATTTGGGAAAGACACATTCAAATTATTTGTTAGCCGCCGGGCCATCGTTCCGTTTACAATCGTATCAGGGAAAGCATGCAAAATTCCATTCAACAATCTGTCCCGCATGGGCTTCATCCGTTTGGTTTCTTCATCTCTAAGGTCGGCACACCGATTTACTGCTTTGCCAAATCCCACAATCAGCGGCACCGGAAGCGTTCCCGAGCGAAGTCCGCGTTCGTGTCCGCCGCCGTCCATTTGAAGTTTTAGTTTCACGTCAGAATTAACGTAGAGAAATCCGATGCCTTTCGGCCCGTACATTTTATGGGCAGTTCCGGCGAGCATAGATAAATTCATCGCTTGCACATCTGTTGGAATTTTTCCAAACGACTGGGCCGCATCGGTAAAGAAGCAAATGCCGTTTTTTTTGCATAATGCGCCGATCGCTTCCAAATCATGGATAACGCCGATTTCGTTGTTGGCGTGCATGATCGATACCAGAACGGTGTTGTCTTGTATGGCGCCCTTTAAATCTTCCAAGCTGATGAGCCCGTCAGCTTGAACGGGAAGCGTGGTAACATCCCAACCACGCTTCTCCATTTCGGCGCAGTTATCGAGCACTGCTTTGTGTTCAGTCACTTGAGTAATGATGTGCTTACCACTAGATTTATTTGCTTCGCAAAACCCTTTGATGGCAAGATTCACACTTTCGGTTGCGCCGCTGGTAAAAATGATTTCCTTCGGCTTTGCATTCAATTCATCGGAAATGATGGTTCTTGCTCGATCCACAGCTTCCTGCGCTTTCCAGCCAAACGGATGCCGGCTGGCGGCGTTGCCGAATTTTTCTGTGAAATAGGGAATCATTGCTTTCAGCACTTCCGCATCCACGGGAGTTGTGGCATGGTTATCAAGGTACAGATTATTCATGGTAGAATCTAAATGTGGATTCATTAAAAAGCGGTTATTTTGTAAGTTTTAGGATGAAAAACAAATGTTTACAGGAAACCTATGCCGAAAAGAGTATTTGTTTCGGTTGTGGCCCCGCAAATAAAAAAGGTCTTCGCATTCAAAGTTTTGTTGAAGGCGACTTGGTAGTTGCGAAATGGTCAGCCGAAAAACATCATGAAGCATTCCCGGGAGTATTGAATGGCGGAATAATTGGCACTTTACTTGACTGTCATTGTAATTGGGCAGGTGCGTACTATTTGATGCAATCCACCGGAGAAAAAGTAGCCCCCTCAACAGTAACTGCGGAATATTCTGTCAAATTACTTCGTCCAACACCAAGTAGGTCTTCACTTTTTCTTTCTGCCAAACTGATAGAGCTCGATGGAAAAAAAGCTGTAATTGAAGGTGAACTGAAAGCAGATGGAAAAATTTGTGCTATCTGTACAGGAATATTTGTTTCAGTTGGTCCGGGACATCCGGGATATCATCGGTGGTAAGATGAATCACATCAAAAGCACATCACTCATCAGATTGTGGGGGTTATTAAATGTCCCGATGATATTTTACTGCAGACCTTCTATTGTTAACATCAATGATCAAGTAGTAACACTCAAAATTCCGTTGAAGTGGCGAACAAAAAATCATGTTGGATCTTTATATTTAGGCGCCTTTGCTGTTGGCGCCGATCTTTCTGCCGGTCTTTTGGCTATGCGTTTCATCAGAAAACAGAACGAAAAGATTGTACCCATTTTTAAGGATTTTAAGGCCGATTTTTTGAAGCTTGCCAAAGGGGACGTACATTTTACCTGTACGCAAGGCGATGAAGTTCGCGAACTTGTAAACACCGCCGTGCAAACCGGCGAGCGCCAAAATCTTCATTTGAACATCATTGCAACCGTTCCATCAATTGACGACGAACCTGTGGCAGAAATGGTGATTACCTTATCTATAAAAGTAAAGGAATAACTGCCCAAGGAATGTTAATTGCATTGGCTTTTATTTAGTAATAGTTGTAACATCAAATATGGTGGCATGGTTTTACATCATTTCAATTGTAATTATTTTCTGTTCATCTTGTGATGAGACGCAACCCAATGACGAAAATATAGAAAAAGCTGAATGTTCTGTAGGATTCTACCCATGTGATGATGATTCTACAATTTGCTGTGAATTTGTAATTCCCTCATCAAAAACTCAGACTAGTATAGACTGGCCCTCACTTGCAGATTCACCATGGCCAATGTTTATGCATGATCCACAATTAACTGGAAGAAGTCATTTATCTGGTCCAAGGGAAGGATCAATTGATACTGTATATACACCAGGTGGAGAATTATATTCTAATCCTTCGATTGATAGTGAGGATAACATCCTTTTTATTAGTAACACTGGATTTCCGATTGGAGATAGCTATCTTATTTCAATAAATGATTCTTCTATAAAAAATTGGGATATGAATCTCGGGAATGGATGGTCTGTCGGTACACCACTTATTACGTCAGATTATTATTTATATTTGTCCGCAGTAAATAATAATACAGGGTATTTATTCAAAAGTGATTTAAGTGGAAATATTGTGTGGACATATTCTCTGGGTTCTTTTTCGAATGAAACAAATGGTTCAGTAAATATTTCTAAAGATGGCAATCTTGTATTTGTCGCTGGATTTGGTGGGTCTTTATATGCGGTAAAAAAAGATGGAAATCTTGAATGGAATTATGTTGTTAAATCGGGTATTACAATTGGTAATCCTGCAATGTCCATCGACGGGGAACAAATCTATTTCGTTTCTAATGAGCCAGCACTTTATTGTGTATCACTGAATGGTGATTCATTATGGAAAAGAATATTACACGAGAATAGTGAGGTAAGTACAATTAATCCTTGCGTGGATTCTGATGGAAATATTTATGTGTATTCTGGTGAAAATTTATATTCTTTCTCTAGTGAGGGATATTTAAGATGGCAATATCAGGGACTCTCCAATGGATATGCTCTAAACGGAATTTCAATTGGTATAGATGGCTCTCTATTTATTTCTACACTTTCGGACTTTTATTGTTTTTCATATGGTGGATTCTTTAAATGGTCAATGAATATTTTGCAGTACAATTCTGGAATTTCGACGATACCAACCTCTGACATTAATGGATATTCCTTTCTTGCAATTGATAATACGGACGTTGAGTTTCAAGATTGGATAGGTATAAACTTTATAATATTTGATCAAAGTGGGGGAATTTATAAAAAGTTATCAGTAGGGGACCATCGTCATACTGCAGATTCTACCCCCTGCATTGTTAGCGGCGTAATATATGGCGGAACCAGTGGTACAGCTGGGAGTTTTTTGTATTCAATAAAATAGGATGTTACTATGAAGATTAAATATTACATATTTTTCATAATGAGCCTATTTCTTAAAAGTCAACAAACTCGAATTCCAGGCGAACTTCTTATCCAAATAGATGGAAGTGTGAGTCACACAATTGTTTTATCTGCTGTGTCATCGGTTTATAGTTCCTATGGCAATGGATACAGCACTGTGAATGACTTCAACTATTATTCAAAATTTGGCTCATACATGTTTTTTGGTTTCCTGAGATCTTTGGCAGGAGTGGATGGAACCATTGGGTATTCATTGTACCAATTAACCATTAACAATGACTCGATCCTTTTAGATTTTAGAGATTGTGATTATGGAAATGGCGATGGGATTTACGGAACAAATTATAATACTCAAGATATGTTTATAAAATATTTCCCTTCAAATGGTTTCAAAGTAAAAAACCATAATTCGGGGAATTACAGTTGGGTTGAAGGTGATACAGTAATGATATGGGATGATGATAGGAAATCTGTATCTAATTATTACAATTCTTGTTTTGGATATCCATCCCCTCCACAGGGGATGACAATACAAAATTATAATGGAAGTCCTAAAATCTCTTGGTCTGCAAATACAGAATATGATTTAGGTGGTTATAAACTTTGGAGAAACCTTAATGGAGGTGGTTGGGAAAATATTTCTACTATGAATACACAGACGAATTCTTATATTGATTATTATGTGGATATAATAAATGGTAGAAATTGTTTTTATGCCCAATACAAAACTCAGGCATTTGATTGGGCTGATAGTACTTCAGATTTTTCTATTACAAATGTTATCAGATATGGAGGATGTTTTTTACCCCGAACTGGAAATAGTCCAATTGACGAGCACCCCCAATATTTTTCAGTATCGCAGAATTACCCAAATCCATTTAATCCAAAAACAATTGTGGACTTTTCGATTCCAGAGCCATCAAAAATTGAAATAAGGATATTTGATTTAAAGGGAAATGAAGTTTTCCTCGGATATGATATAATAGAAAATGCCGGGAATTATCAATTCCGTTGGGATGCAAGGACAGATGTTGATAAATCACTTCCTGCTGGTGTTTATTTATTATTGTTTGAATCTCGAACTTTAGATGAAAGGAAGTATTATTCAAAGTCTGTAAAGATGATATTGTTGAAGTAGAGTAATTAATAAGCGCTTTGAACGCCAAATGACAACGAACCTGTGGCAGAAATGGTGATTCCCTTATCTATAAAAGTAAAGGAATAACTTCCATTTTTCCTTCCGCTTTGTAAATTCCCCACTCATTATTCAACCCGATTTCTAAAGGATATTTCATGAAAATTATATTAACGACACTTTCTGTTACAGCTCTCTTAATGTGTTCCGGATGTGATATGTCGCCGGAAGATGCAACCACCGCGCTTCATCAGCTGTTTGAGGACGAGTGGGAAAAGGGACTGAAAGAGCATCCTGAAAGCGCAACATATCAGGGTGATGACCGCTACAACGACCGGCTGACAGACTTAAGTATAGATGCTATTGAAAAACGGCATGAGGATTCCGATGACCTTTTGAAAAAGCTAAATAAGATTCCGCGGGAACAATTGTCTGAACCTGATAAACTGAATTTCGATCTGTATCGCAAAAAACTCACACGTAGATTAGAAGGGTTTCAATACAAAGGCTATCTGATGCCGATCGACCAAATGGGAGGTGTCCAGATTAATTCACCGAATTTGGTCAATATAACGCCATTCAGAAATCAAACGGATTTTGACAATTACTTGAAGCGGTTGGAAGCAGTTCCGGTTTACGTGGATCAAATTATTGAGCTGATGGAAAAAGGTCTTGATGAGGGATTTATTCAGCCGAAAATCATTCTCAGATCTGTTCCTGAACAAATTAAAGCTCAGTATAACTTGGAAGTTGAAGACAGCCCGTTCTTCAAACCGTTTAAAGAAAAATTAACGGCCTTGCCCGACTCACTGCATGAGACGTATGTATTGTGGGGAAAAGAAGCGGTCGGAAACCATATTTTTGGATCCTTTACCAAATTAGATGAATTCTTTTCGGAAGAATATTTACCGAGCGCGAGGGAAGATGTTGGCGCCATGCATTTCCCGAACGGAGAAGCGTATTATGCTTTTCAAATAGAGAATTATACAACTACCAAGAAGTCTGCAGAAGAGATTCACCGCATTGGTCTGAATGAAGTACTGCGCATCCGAAACGAAATGGATGAGGTGATTGCTGAATCCGGTTTTCAGGGAGGCTTTAAACAATTTGTGGAATATCTCAGAACCAATCCGGATTTCTATTATTCGACGGCGGAAGAATTATTGGAAGGGTACCAAGCCATTTGCAAAAAAGCTGATCCTGAATTGGTGAAGCTGTTTGGTGTTCTTCCGAGAATGCCGTACGGCGTAAAGCCGATTCCGGATTATCAGGCGCCCGCTTCACCGACTGCATATTATTATTCCGGTTCCAAGGAAGGAAACCGGCCGGGATATTTTTGGGCAAATACCTATAAAATTGAAACGCGCCCCAAATATGAAATGGAAGCGCTGTCCCTGCACGAAGCGGTTCCGGGGCACCATCTTCAGATTTCATTAGCTCAGGAATTGGAAAACGTTCCGGAGTTTCGGAAGCACGGAGGATTCACCGCCTTTACCGAAGGGTGGGGTCTTTATTCTGAAAAGCTCGGAGAAGAAATGGGATTTTATCAAGATCCGTATTCCAAATTTGGCCAGCTAACGTATGAAATGTGGCGCGCCTGCCGCTTGGTTGTGGATACAGGAATGCATGCATTCGGGTGGCCCCGGGAAAAGGCGATCAAGTTTATGCTCGACAACACCGCCAAAACTGAAAATGACGTTACGGTTGAAATTGACCGATATATTGCATGGCCGGGGCAGGCGCTTGCGTACAAAATCGGTGAACTGAAAATCAGAGAACTTCGACAAAAAGCCGAGGATGCTCTTGGCGAACAATTCAATATTCGTGATTTCCATGATATTGTTCTTGGCAACGGATCGATTCCTTTGGATTTACTCGAAGAAAATGTGAATCAGCATATTTCTTCAATCTTGGATGTTGAAGGGTAATCGGCTAAATTTGGCGCTTCTATGAAAAGACAACTGCTCATTTTACTCCTGATTAATACAGGAATTTTTGCATCCGAACCGACGCATTTTACGCTCGATAACGGTCTCAAAGTGATTGTCATGGAAAAACATTCCATTCCTGTCGCTGCTGTGCAAGTCTGGTACGATGTTGGCAGTCATGATGAATGGGATGGTATCCGGGGTACGGCCCATTTGTTTGAGCATATGATGTTTCGTGGAACAGAAAATTATGAATCTGAAGAGCACGCCCGCTTAATCAATGAAGCTGGAGGCTACAACAATGCTTTCACGTCTGATGATGTTACGGTGTATCACGAACGCCTTCCCTCCGGAAAGCTTGAACTTGCTTTAAAGCTTGAGGCAGAGCGCATGCATCTTTTAAAACTGAATGAAGATATTCTCGCAACGGAGCGCGAAGTGGTGCATGAGGAATATCGTCAGAGAAACGCAAATCCAATTGGAAAGCTGTTTCTCAAATTCCGTGGAGAAATGTACCCCGAGAAACATCCGTATGCCGTAACGCCAATTGGAATTATGGATCAGCTAGATACGGTTTCAGTCAAAACATGTCAGACGTTTTACGACATGCATTACGGTCCAGAGAATGCAACACTTGTCATTGTGGGTGATGTAGATCTCGAAAAAACTAAGGTGTTGGTGAATCAATATTTTGGTGTAGTCCGCCCATTGGGAACGCTTCCCGAAAACCCCGATTTATCCATACCAACGCAAACAGAGAAAGTTGTACTGAATGAAGAATCGTCTTTCGATCTTCCGGTCACTCTTATGGGTTTTCCTGTCCCGGGATCGGCTCATGACGATATCGCCGCGTTAGATGTTCTCAGCTACATAATGTCTAATGGACAAAGTTCCCGCTTAAATCAGGTTCTTGTTCGGGAAAAGCAACTGGCTTTGGGCGCCGGTGGATTTCCGATGTCCATGAAAGGTCCGGGAATTTTTATCTATTTCTCATTCTATTTTCCGCAAGTCAGTTCCGCTACAATTGAAAAGGCGATTATGGATATTGTTCAGGATATTCGAGAAAACGGGGTAGCGGTTGCCGAGCTCAGCAAGGCGAGAAAACAAATGCTTGCCGGGAAAGTGTTTGAAAGATATTCTGCAAATTCGCTTGCAAGCTCCCTTGGAAATGCTGAATTGGTCATGGGTGATTATCGAGAATTCAATACAGAAATTGAACGATTTAATGCTGTAACTGCAGATGATGTACAGCGTGTTGCAAATGCCTATTTCACAGAAGAGAAAATGACAATAATGCACATCCAGCCGGAAAACTTGTCTTTCCTCAAGAAATGCATGTTCTGGGTTGCCGGACTGTTTATGTAAGCCATGAAAAATTTCATAATAAATCTGATGGTATTTTTGGGAATAGTATTTGCCCAAGCGCCGATTATAGATTATCCGGAATTTGAAACATTCACAATGCCGAACGGTCTCAAGGTCATGATTGCCGAACACCATGAAAACCCTGCCGTATTTATGAATATGATGATTGAAGTCGGTTCCATGGATGTTGCTGTTGGGAAGGAAGGACTTGCAGGCATTATGTCTGAGCTTGTTCCAAAGGGAACAAAAGATCACACAGCAGATGAAATTTCAGAATTAATTGATGCAACCGGGGGGAGTTTGAATGCCGGAATCGGGCTGGAATACACAAATGTTTCGGGAAGATTTTTGGCAGAAGACCTTGAATTTGGATTGAATATGATGGCGGAATTGATTCAGCACGCCACATTTCCTGAAACGGAATTCAAATTGACCATGAAGCAGAATAAAGAAGGAATCAAAACCTGGTATTCCGATCCGTCTTCTGTGGCATCAGCGCACGGGGATTATTTGCTTTTGGGTGAAACGCCCATGGGAAGAATGACTACGGAACAAACGTTAAAATCTATTTCACTTAATGATGTAAAAGAATTCTACAAGAATATCCGCCCGGATATTTCAACATTGGTGCTGATTGGTGATTTTGAAACAGCAACGGCTAAATCGCTGATTGAATCTTCGCTTGGAAGTTGGACTGTTGATGGAAGTCCGATGCATCGCGCTGGATTTGCTTACGAAGATATCAATGGGCTCAAGTTTCGGTTCGTGGATAATCCGGAATTAGAGCAAGCTACAATTTATATGCTTCAGTGGGGATTGCCCCGTACGCATGAAGACCGCTATGCTATTAAGCTAGCGAATTACATTTTTGGAGGCGGTGCATTTTCTTCTCGTTTAATGAAAGTGGTGCGCGGAGAAGGTGGAAAAACTTACGGCGTTCGGAGTTGGGCATCGTCTAGAATGGATTATGGAGCCTTTGGGATAAGTACTTCAACAAGAAACCCTGAAGTGGTTAATACATATCAATTGATTATGAGTGAGCTCAAGCAACTACGAGATGAGGGCGTGACAGACGACGAATTACAGAAGGCAAAGTTATTTTACACCGGATCTCAACCGCTTAGTCTGGAATCACCCGGTGCTATTGCAGTTAGTGTTTTGTCTGCACTTTATTACGGATTTACCATTGAAGATTTGGAAACATCTCTAGTCAAATTAAATGCGGTCACATTAGATGAAGTAAACGCAGCTATAAAAAACCATTATGATGAAGCGAACAGAGTCCTTGTTATTGTGGGCAACGGCGGTGAAATAAAACCGTTGATTCAGCCGATTGGATCATTCGAAGAATCCTTTTATAAAGACGACGTTCACTAGAAAATAATTCGCTTTTCATTTGCAGTACGGAACCGTAAAAGAATACAATAATTCAAAAGGATTCGGATTTATAACCGGTGACGATGGCGAGGATTATTTTGTGCATGTTTCCGGATTGGGGCCCAGAGTGAAAGATCGGGGGTTACGCCAAGATCAACGCGTTGGCTTTGATGTAGATTTTGATATGAAAGGCGACCGAGCAATAAATGTAACATCGGTCTAAAATCCGGGAATAGAATTATTGGGCCACGTATCCATTACTTGCCAAGAAGCCACAACCGTCATGGCAGATGTGCTAAATAGGCCTAATTTGAAATATGTGGAGTCCACTTATGAAGATACAAAAAATGCAATTATTCAATATCGGGGTGCGTCAGAAAATTATACGGATGATTTAATTAATATGTATAAAGCTTACAATGAAGGTATTTTAGTCCCAGAACATCCCCGGACTTTCGAAAATACTACAGCCACCAGTTTTAGAGATTTTGCTGAATCATCTTTAGCAATTTTAAAAGTATTATCTATTAGAAATGAAAATAATATTTGCATCACTAACTTTTTTTGTTTAATATTGGTTAGTGAATATTAACAAACAAATAAACATTTCAACATTTTGAACGAATACACCGATAGACAAAACCAAATCATTCAGGAATCGATCCAACTGATTGCAGACAAAGGTATTCAGGGTTTGACCATAAAGAATATTTCAAAAGCGATTGGAATATCTGAACCTGCTATTTATCGACATTTTGAGAATAAAGATGACATTATTCTTGCAATTATTTCAACCATGAAACAAACCACCGAGGAAGAACTATCTCACGTGGATGAAAATAATCCTACGATAGATAAAATTAAAAAAATGATTCAAGGGCACACCAATCGCTTCATTAAGAATCCATCATTGACAGCCATTATTTTTTCGGAAGAAATATTTAATAATAATAGTATTCTCGCAAAGCCCATACGCATAATGATGAAATTGAATCAGAATAAATTAATTGCTATGATTGAAAAAGGGCAAGCTTCTGGCGATGTTCGTGTAGATATTCAAGCTGAACAAATTTCTCTCATGGTGATTGGGAGTTTCCGATTTTTAGTAAGCAAATGGCATATTATGAATTTTGATTTTGATCTAAAAAATGATGTAAATGAAATGCTTAATGCCATCGAAAAGGTGCTAAAAACCTAAAATTTTTTTCTTAATAATGTTAGTGAACATTAACTAATAAAGGAGCAAACATGCTAAACTTACTTGAACGATTTTTAAAACAGCCCATTATGGTTCTGATTGTATTTTTTGGAATCACAATCTTCTTCGTTGCTGAAATGAAGGATAATACGCGAATGGAAACAGATTTGGATAAATATATGCCCCAGGATCATCCTGCATTTATTTATAGCGATCAAGCGGCTGAATGGTTTGATATAAAAGATGGCATTATCATTGCCATCGAAAATACAGGCGGTATTTATAATACAGGCACGCTCGCCAAAATTAAAAAGCTCACTAAAGATTTACAGAAATTAGATGAAATTGAGAAGCAAGATGTAACGTCATTATATACAGCTGATAATATCGTGGGAACGGAAGATGGAATGGATGTAAAAGCATTCTTTAAACGCGTGCCGAAATCACAAGAAAAAATAGAAGCGCTTCAAGAAAAAGTGCGTTCCAATGAAATGGTTTTTGGTCGACTTGTATCAGAAAATGAAACAGTTTCAGTCATTATTGCTCGCATCAATGATGATGTTTTCACGCAGGAATTTTATGATGAAATTCTTGAACTCGCTCATTCCTATGAAGGAGATGAAAATATTCATGTCGCCGGTCGTCCAATCGTGGAAGGAACGATGGCTGTTTTAGGCCCTGCAGATATGAAACGAATGGTTCCCATTGTTTTGACGGTTATCATTCTTATTCTACTCTTCTTACTTCGGAGCGTTAAAAATACCATTTTAACCATGTTAGTCGTTTTATTCAGCACCATTTGGACTTTCGGATTACTCGCCGTAGTGGGCATCCCAATTTATGCGGTATTCACCACAATCCCAGTGATGCTCATTGCCATTGGTGTGGCGGATGGGATTCATTTATTCAGTCATGTGGATTTATTTAGAGTCGAAAATCCCACTGCATCAAAAATAGACACCATTAAAAATATGATAAAAGAAATGTGGAAGCCCGTTGTAATGACATCCGTAACCACGGCTGTGGGATTTATTTCATTATTGACATCTCAAGTTTATCCCATTAAATATTTTGGTGTATTCACTGCCTTTGGTGTTTTAGTGGCTATGTTACTATCGCTAGTTTTAATACCTGCAGGTATGATGATTGTTGGTTTGCCAAAGATTAGGAAAATCAGAGTTCACAGTGCAAACGACAAACATGCCGTTGTTTTCGCTCATAAGTTCGCTTCAGGACTTTTGAAATATAAATGGGCGACGCTTGGGCTTACCGCATTAATAATAGTGATTTCCATCTTTGGAACCAGTAAAGTATGGATCAATTCCAGCTTTTTAGACAAATTCGAAAAAAACAGTGACATTGTGCTTACAGACAAATTTATTAATGAAAATTTTGGAGGCACATCAACATTAAATCTTGTTTTAGAATCAACTGAAAAGGATGTTTTTAAAAATCCAGCCATTTTAAAAATGGTGGATCAAATGCAAACAGATGTTGAATCGATTGAAATTGTGGGTTCATCATTTGGACTGACTGATTATTTATTACGCATGAATAAGGTCATGCATGCAGATGATGAAGCATTTAATATTATTCCCGAAACATCTGATTTAATTGCGCAATATTTATTGCTTTACGAAATGTCTGGTGACCCGGAAAATCTCTGGCAAGTAACCGATTTTGATTACCAAAAATTGAATGTGACTTTCCAATTGAAAAGTGATGATTCAAAAAGTATCAATTCTGCCATGGATCGAATAGAATCTTACAGAGACCAATTTAACACACATAATATTGACATGAATTTTGCTGGTTCAGGTTATAAAGCGTTGGTCTTTACGGATTTGATTCTGCAAGGACAAATAGCAAGTTTACTCTTGTCATTAGTCATTGTGGCGGTGTTATTGAGTCTTATGTTTAAAAATGTGGTTGCGGGATTAACAGGCACAGTTCCTATTATTATAACGGCGGCAATTAGTTTTGGTGTTATGGGTTTATTGGGCATTCCATTAAGCACAACCACGGCCCTCATGTCCAGTATTTCCATCGGAATTGGTATTGATTATGCTGTGCATTTTATTGATCGATATCGAGAGAATACGAGAAAAACGAAGGATATAGAATTGGCCATCCAACGAACCATGCACCATAGTGGTCGTGCCATTGTTTTTAATGCGGTGGTGGTAATAGCCGGTTTTATGGTGATGCTATTTTCAGTATTTCCACCAAATAGAGAATTGGGATTCTTGGTATCACTCAACATGTTTACCAGTTTTGTGGGTACAATTACGGTGATGGTGCTCATCATTGAACAGAAAAAACTTTTTTGTAAAAAAAGTAATAATGAAATAGGAGAATAAAATGAAAACAATCAAATCAATACTACCTATGAGTATCCTTCTTTCAGGAATGATATTTGCCCAAGATTTATCTGGCCTTGAAGTCATTCAAAAGGTGTATGACCGTCCAACAGGAAATGACATGACAGGAAATCTGATCATGACCATCGAAAATTCCCGTGGCAATCAACGCGTCAGAAAAATTAAACAATTTGTGAAGACTGTTAAGAATGGTGAAAAGAAAATTATGTATTTCCTTTCGCCTGCTGATGTAAAAAATACATCCTTTATGACATGGAGTTATGATGATGCATCTAAAAGTGATGATCAATGGATTTATTTGCCCGCACTCAAAAAAGTAAAGCGGATTTCCAGCGACAGTAAGGGCGATTATTTTATGGGCTCTGATTTTACCTATGATGATTTGGGTGATCGCCATCCTTTAGATGATACTCATACTATTCTACGGGAAGAAGTCATCAATGAAAAAGAAACCATCGTTATAGAAAGTGTGCCGAAAGATGAAGAATATATGTATGCCAGAACGGTAACATGGGTGGTCAAAGATTCTTGGATTGGACTCAAAAAGGAATTTTATGATGAAGATGATGAATTGTTAAAAATCCTGACGGTGGATGATCAACAATCTTTTAAAGATGTGATTATTTTGACCAAAGTAAAAATGAAAAACGTCCAAAGAAATCAATTCACGATTATGGAATTTTCCGATGTTCAAATTGATACAGGAATTCCTAATAATAAATTCACAGAACGTATGATGAAAAGGGGGATATGATGAAAATGAAATCACTCATATTGAGTTTAATCTTTTTATTTGGGGCAAATAGTTATGGCCAAAGTTTAGACATAAACGGTTATGTTCGTTCTTATTTGGGTGTATTAACCAATGAGACGAACGATTATTCCATAAACCAAAATACATTGGATATAAAATTGAAACGCACGGATGATAATGTGTCCTTTTTTGCAAATCCATTTCTGTATCAAACGCCAAATCAGGATGTTTCTTTAGGACTGCGTGAAGCGTATATGGATGTGTATTTTTATAATATGGATTTACGCATTGGAAAACAGCAAATTATTTGGGGAAAAGCAGATGGAATGTTTATTACTGATATTGTTTCTCCAAAAGATTTAGGCGAGTTTCTTCTTCGTGATTTTGATGAAATCCGCACAGGAATTACATCTTTAAAGGCAAACTATTATTTAGGTGATAATACATTAGAGATGGTTTGGATTCCAACATTTACACCCACAATTATGCCGGATGAAACATCTATTTGGTCTCGTATTCCAGAATTTCCATTACCTATTACGATTAATGAATCCCAAAAAGATATTCCTGGACGATTAGAAAATAGTGAAGGATTTATCAAGTTTTCGGGTATGTCATCTTTATTAGACTACGAAATTATGGCGGGGAAAATGTGGGATGATGATCCAACCTTACATATTACTCCAATCATTACTGTAGATAACCCAACACCAACAGGCTTATGGTTATCTCCAATTCATCACCAATTAACATTGGTCGGTGGTAGCTTTAGTTCGGAATTGGGTGGAGTAATTTTACGGGGAGAAGGAGCATATTATATGGGAAAACAATTTTCTGCTTTAAATCCAGACCAATTGAATTTGCCAACGAGTTTACTGGAAAAAGATTATGCACATTATTTAATTGGGACGGATTTTTCTATTGGAACCACACGATTTAGCACACAATTTATTCAACGAGCTATACTTGATTATGACGAAACAATTATTCAAGATGAATTCGATAATACCATGACATTTTTAGCCAATCGCACCTTTTTGCAAGAAACACTCACACTTCAATTATTTGGATATGTTGGACTCAATAATGAAGATGCACTTATTCGTCCAAGTCTAACGTACGATGTAGCGGATGGGTTTGAGATTTTAGCGGGTGCCAATATTTTTATCAAAAATGATGAAAGTGAAACGACTGGATTGTTTGGCCATTACGATGATAATGACATGGTCTATGTTAAAGTGAAATACAGTTTTTAATCTTAGGTCAAGGTAAATAATGAAAATATTAACCATACTATTTTTCGGCCCTTTGTTATTGTTTGCGGAAGATATTGGAACGTTATCTCTAACAATAAAAGTTGACTCACTCAAAAACTCAGATGGCGTTATACAGTTTGCAATATATAACAATGATAATTCTATCCCTGATATGAAATTTGAGAAATGTCTCAAAAAGGGAAATGCCGTAATTAAGGAAAAATCTGCAACTTATACTTTTGAATCTTTAGAAAAAGGACGGTATGCTGTAAATATTTTACATGATGAGAATAAAAATAAAAAAATAGACAAAGGTTTTATATTGCCAAAAGAAGGATTTGGGTTTTCAAATTATAAATCTTTAGGGTTTTTTAATCGCCCCAATTTTAAGAAATCGAGTTTTGAATTAGATACTGATTCGACAATAACCGTTTTAGTAAACTACCTTTAAATGAAATATCTACTTTTTATAGTCATTCAAATTTCGTGTCTTGTTTCTGGCGATAATCGTGATTCAGCTTCAGTAATCGAATCTAACAAAATTGCTCTAGTTTTAAGCGGAGGAGGAGCACAAGGTATTGCCCATATAGGTGTTTTGAAAGCATTTGAAGAATACAAAATCCCTATAGACCTAATTGTTGGCACAAGTGCAGGCGCAATCGTAGGTGGCTTATATGCTTCAGGCATTTCCATAGAAAAATTAGAAATGATGTCAGTTGATGGTACTTTCATGAAGTTGTTTTTAGGACGAAATGATTTAAGTGATGTACCCGTTTGGCAGAGGAATGACGTTTCAAGTGGAAAATTTTCTATTAGAAGAAATAACAAACAAATCAGTGGACCACCCGGGTTATTTAATGATCAACTCATATGGCGAGATTTATTTTTATTAACTGCAGCAGGGAACCATCAGGCTAAAGCAAATTTCGATTCGTTATTTATACCCTTTCGGGCAATTGGTGCTGACATAGTTGCGCAAGAAACAGTTGTTTTTGATTCAGGGTCTTTAGCAGAAGCGATCCGTGTCTCCATGTCTATTCCTATGGTTTATCCTTCAGTTGTAAAAGATGGATCCATTCTGATAGATGGTGGTATATATAATAATATGCCAACTAATATTGCTAGAGAGTTAGGAGAATCCAAAATTATTGCTGTAAATGTAGACGATACGCCTCCAGGTTTAGAAAAAATGAAAGATATTTTTGATTATTTCGACTTATTTAGTTCTGTATTTTTTTCTCCAACAGATTCTATTAGTATCAGTGATTGGGATTACTTTATTAATGTCAATACAGAAGGGTTTTATATTTTTGATTTTTCTTCTGGAGAAGCATTAATTAAAAGAGGCTATGATGCGGGAGTAAAGGCTGCCAAAAAAATTAGAAAAAATATTAATAGGCAGTTAGATATAAACAAAATGAAAAACCGACAACATAAATATCAAAATGCTTTTATGGATAAATCAATAAAGCATATAAAGTGGGTCGATCACAAAACGGGGGAATTATTAATTGATGAATACAAGATTAATACTCCTTTTTTATTTTCTACTCATAAAATCAAAACAATAATTAATTCACTCTATTCAACAAATACCTATGATTTAATAATTCCCGAA
>JABIDL010000014.1 GCA_018651745.1 Candidatus Neomarinimicrobiota bacterium
CAGGATTATTAATGGCATTCCCCAGACTAGTTCAACCAATGAAACTGTCAAGCCTTCTATGCGTTCAAGCAATGTCAAGTTTTCAGGTTCCACTCAATATTTTCCTTTCAAATTGAATTCAAAATATACGCACGCTCACGCCATACATCCCTTAAATTCTGTCTTATGAAAAAACTAGATATATATCTCATGCGTCAGTTCCTAACCATTCTATGTTTAACACTTATAGGATTCGTTCTGCTGATCCTTGTTGTGGATGTCATAGAAAATATGGACAAGTTTATTGATAATAAAGTTCCCATTTCAATTGTAGTAAACTACTATCTCAATTCGCTTCCGTGGTATGTTAATATCGGTTTGCCGATGTCTATGCTAATTTCTTCTGTCTTTAGCGTTGGAACAATCGCTCAGCGTAACGAATTAATTGCAATGAAATCATCGGGGATTAGTTTGTACAGGATTGCTTTACCCATTCTTATCGTGGCATTTTTTATAAGTATTCTGTCCTTCCAATTTGATAATGGAATTGTTAGCCGTGGGCATGAAAAACGTTTCAATATCGAAAAAGAATACATGACATCCCGCAGTAAAAAGAGGAAAAAAAGTGTCATGCATAATATATTTCTTCAAAAGAAAGAACGGGTTCATATTGCAATAGAAAAATATCAAGTCAACTTATATAAAGCGGAAGGTGTATCCTTTTTTGTGTTAGAAGATGCAATCGTCCGAACAAGGATAGATGCAAAATCTATGACTTGGAATGATTCGTCACACACGTGGAATATTGCATCTTATTCCTTAAGGGAATTTGACGGTTCAGGGCAAGAAAAAAGCGTGGTTATCTCAAAACAGGATACCACGATATTTTTAGATGTTACTCCTCAAGATATTCTTCAGAAATCTAAATCGACAGAAGAAATGAATTTTGATGAACTCAGCACACGGATAGAAAAATTAAATGAAAATGGTGTTAATACACGACGTTGGGAAGTTGACCGCAATTTTAAAGTGTCTTTTGCATTCACAAACTTGATCATTGTTCTATTTGGAATTCCGCTTGTAACTATGAGACCAAAGGGTGGGCTTACTTTTGGTGCCGGTATGGGGATTTTGGTGATTTTTGTATATTACGCCTTTATCAAGTTTGGACTTTCACTCGGGTATAAAGGAATGATGAACCCTTTAACTGCTGCTTGGCTTGGTAATATAGTATTTTGTGCCGGTGGAATCGGGTTACTCTTGCTCGTTAGGAAGTGACTCTTCTGATACGCTGGGCTCTTCAGATGCATCTTCACTTCCATCTAATGGTTTATCTTCTTGTTCTTCCACCGGTGGCGCTGGTCCTGATAGTGTTTCTTTTACAGAAGACCGCCCTCCAAAGCCGGTAATTGTAAGTCCCGTTGAAAGATTGAACCCTTTCATAGTATGAATCCAAAGTCCATTCCTAAAGGCAAAACCCATATCAAACATGATGGGACCCTTATGAATACCGAATCCCAGCCCTAATTCTAACAAATCTGAGCCACCCCAAGCAAAACCAATTCTAAGGGGAACCGCCGGAAAACGATGTAATTCAAGACCTACTGACCATCGCCAGCCCTGATGTGCGAAGAAACGATCTTCAAATCCTGCAACCAAATCAGATGAAATGATATAATCATCCGTACGTTTTGATACGCCAATTCTAAAAGTAGCCGGATAATTTATGATAAAATCCTTGAGCTTTCCGTCAGCATCTATGTTTTTTACCAATTTTGATTCGCTGGTAAATAGTGAGTCTGAACTCAAACTTGTAGCACTTATCGAATCAATATTGTAGGTATATTTAATGGCCATGCTATCATTTAAAATTTCCCCACCCCAAGTGAAATGAAACAAATCATCTTCATTCCCGTAAATATTATCGGAACCTGCTAAAATATCCTTCATAATACTGGGTTTATTCCAAGTAATACTCCCAACTGCATTAATAACAGATAAACCTACCCTCCAGCCGTTGACTTCGCTCGTGATAAATCCCAGATCAAGACCTAATCCGCTTCCACCGATTCCTTGTCTCAAAAGATAACTCCCGGAACCATACATAGCTAAAACGCTTGTCTCGAGGCTCGCCTTACTGGAATCAGGATCTACGCCGAGGTAAAACAAGCCTTGTAAATATTTTGCCGTAACTCCAAAAGAAAAAGCATCAAATGGTACCGCAAATGAAAACCCGAATTCGTTGACTCCCATTACTTCATATTTCATTGTCATATCAATCGAAGGATTATTGGCATTACCTTCGAGGATAAATCGTAAAAGTCCTGTCGGAATTTTAAAATCTCCCATAATCATCATATTCGTTGTAATAGCCATATTCCCGGATGAATAATTCATTAATGGTAATGGTAAGTGCACATCTGTAAAAAAGGTGAGCCCACCTGCGTTATCGAGATATCGGAACAACTGGTCCTTCTGGTTTTGTTGGATGGTATCACCACTTAATGCATTTAAATTTTCTAAAGAAATATAATTCCCGGCAAAACCAAAATCAGTTCCAAAAACTTGAAGCTGAAATGGTTTATCTTTTTGGTAAGCTAACAATGCTGGATTGTATCCAACAGAAAATATTCCATCGGCAATGGTCGTATAAGATCCTACTAAGGCAACAGCTCGTGGATCCCGCTTTGCTTGCCCTAAAACCAAGCCAAAACCCACAACGAATATCAGGAATTTATTGGTCATCGAAGCATTCCGCGAATATTCCTTGGATCAATTCCTGAAGTCGGGATGGTTTGCGAGGATCCTCCCATAAGAATACCGGCACCTTTGCCCGATGGCCTGCTTACATTTCCGGAAATACTAAAATACCAGCCATTGATATCGTTAATTGTGCCCCCAGAATCCATGATGCGTATTCTAAGACTATCTTTTTGCGATGAAAGAAGTAATTGATCGTTGATACCCGATGAGTTTTCTGGAGTCCAATCGTAAGATCCGTCGTTTGCTTCATCTGTAGCGATTAAAACCCACTGAGCGTCATCCGAAATATCAGGATTGGTTCCTTTAGCATAAGAAATATCAATTGTAGTCACAGCGTCGCCATAAGATTTCCAGGTTATTTGTGTTTGCTGATTTTTTGGAAGTGTTTCTCCTCCATTTGGACTGGTAATTACCAATTCATTTGAAGCAGGTGCATCCAAACCTGTACTGCTTAGACGAACTGTCATCATGGCATTTATCTCGATATAATCCGTTTTAGAAAGATATACTTCATTGGTGCCGGTTCCATTTAATTTAAATCGCGATGCGGTGTAATGATTCCCAGGATCCGTAATTAATCGGATTCTTGTAGTATCGATGATACTGGAATACGTGATAGTTCCCGGCTCTTTTACTGAACCTGAGACACCGGAAGAATCTGAAGCGTTGTACAAAGAAGTAGGATCCGGAAGAATAACAGTCATCAGTGTGTCAATGTATGATATAAGTGTGTCTGTTCCTGAACCAGTACTTTTAACAAGATAAAGCAGACCATCCACACATTCTGACCAATCGGTTAAAACATTGAAAATATGAATGCTGTCTATTGCGGGACTAAGTGCGCCACAATTTGTGACTGCATAAATTTCATCAGTAGCATTCCAACCTTTTTGTGACACCATTGAATCTCTAAACACAGCAAGCATTCCCACAGTTGTATCTAGTGGGAAATATGTCTGATTGGAAAGCAAAACATTTATCTGTCCACCAACTGGAAGTTGGTTGGTCACTTGTGTAACCAAACTTGCACCAAACAGTGAGTTGCGAATTCTGTTTCGAGTATCATGATCCATTTCTTCAATAGGAGACTCATTAGCCGAAATAAAAGTCATGGGTTCCATAGTTACTCTAAATGGTGCTATCAATCTATAGCCAAGTTTGATAGCGCCGGTTGTGGTGATCTGACCTCGACCGTTGATGGATGCCATTGATTTAATGATCATAGTTTGAGGATTTGAGCTTAATAGATCAACAATCGTATTTTTCCCCGTTGCAACCGGTGTAACCACTGAATCATTTGGGATAGAATCTGTCGGCTGTGCAAAATAATACGTCGTAGTACCATCCCTATGAAGTTGGATTAAAGTTTTTGAAGAATCATAAAGTGAAATGCCTGTTGTATCAATCGAACTTCTTACTTCAACGATGACTGAATCACCGAACTCAGGTACTCCTTTCATATCTAAATCCAAATCTATTGGAAGTTGAATCGAATTCATTATTTCAAATTCTATTTTTACATCCGTAAATGCCATTCCTTCAAAACCGGATGGCATATTATCTATTTTTTCATTTGAGGATGGCAAAGGCATCAAAATGTTTGCATCAATACTTGAAAAATTTAACTGATCAACCGTAATTCCCATCGTGAGCGCGCCCAATTGAGACCCGTCTAATGGAATGGAAGCAGCCTGTGCGGTGATAGATGCTTGCAATTTAATCGTCATACTGTCTAGTGCGACAGAATCCCCTTTGGGATTTACAAAACTCCATCCATCAATTTTTTTATTTTCAGTGATAGCTGCAAGGGATGAATTTAAAACTGTATCAATTTTAACGGAATCAGTGCCGTCTGCAGAAACAAAATTTTCGAATTTCAAAAAAAAGCCCATATCAAAAGGATACGTGCTTTGCAAATCAGTGATATTGATATGATTTATTAAAATATTATCTGGTGAAGCAAATACTCCACCATATATAGAAACTCCCGACGAATCTTCGTCCTCCTGAAATGGCACTCCAATAGTGCTGTCAATAAGTGCATAGTCTGACATCTGAACACGGGCGGAATCAAATGCGGTGATTTTTAAAGATATCTGCACATTTATCTGGACAGAATCCCCGGAAATAATTGTAACCGTTCCACCCGTGGTTTCAGCAATTCCGAAATTCATTTTCATGGTGATTGCATTGGACATAAGACTGTCCCCGATCAACGTATTTTGCAGATCTTGTAAGTCTTTAGCAATCGCTGAAGCCGGATGATTCGCAAGCGTATCCGGCGTGGAAGCACTTCCTGTAAGAAGTAAAAATTCAGCATTAATGACATTGGTTGGTATTCCATTGTTCAACAATGTTGATTGGTAATAACTGCTGTCCGAATTTGAATCACTTCGGACTACAAAGCCATCAACCGAAGTTACAAATTCAGGCAACAAACTTTCGTCAATTGGGATAGGAATAGAAACGGATTGGTTTTCCGAAGGAATTGCGAAGGCTCGAGCGAGCGGGTTCCAAATAGAACTGTCAATATCTTGATTACTCGCATTTGGGAAATTTACCAAAACAGGAGGAATCGAATTATTATACAAACCCGCTGAAGCAATTGGAATAGAGATATTAATGGTGGTATCAATAGTGATTGCACTCATATCCGGGGCAGTTTGGGATTCACTTACCGATTCATTAGCATTAACTTTTTGCTGGAGGTAATTAGCATCCATCGAAGTAGGAGCCAATGTGGAATCAAAAACGAGTTGCATACCTGTTGAATCGTGAGGAAAAATAAGCGTACTGTCAATCATCCCATCGAGCGAATATTTTTGCTGAATAAGTGGAAAAGCGAGATCAACAAACCATGTTGGTGTCTTGAATTCAGATGGACTTTGAAAGTCACAACTGGGCGCACAAATCAAAATTGCCAGAAAACTCCATCTGGACAACTTGCATTTTAATGTGCTATTGGATTGCCTCGGATTATCCATAGTTTGCTTGTATGGTTCTGCCTATAGAGCCAAGAGAAATTGACTCTAATTTAGGGAGCAATTCCACAAAAAAATCCCCGCGCAAAGACGGGGATTTTTCACTGGTAATAATTCTGATATTTAATACCGATATTCGTCGGATTTGAACGGTCCTTTTTCAGGGACGCCAATATAATCAGCTTGGTCTTTTCTCAATTCCGTCAGTTCTACTCCAAGTTTATCCAAATGAAGTGCTGCCACTTTCTCATCCAAATGTTTTGGTAACACGTACACTTCATTTCCATATTGTTCACGATTTGTCCATAATTCAATTTGCGCCAATGTTTGATTAGAAAAAGAATTGCTCATTACAAAGGATGGATGTCCGGTAGCACAGCCGAGGTTAACCAAACGGCCTTCCGCCAAAACAATCACATCTTTTCCATTGATGGTATATTTATCCACTTGAGGCTTAATCGTATCCTTGGTGTCGCCGTGGTTTTCATTCAGCCATGCGATATCAATTTCATTATCAAAATGCCCGATATTGCAAACAATGGTTTTATCCTTCATCGCTTCAAAATGGCTGCCTTCTATAATGTCTTTATTCCCCGTGGCCGTCACGACAATGTCCGCTTCAGGAATCGCAGTTTCCATTCGTTTAACGGAGAATCCATCCATCGAGGCCTGTAACGCGCAAATAGGATCAATTTCTGTTATGATGACTCTTGCGCCGGCACCACGCAGAGATGCCGCGGATCCTTTCCCAACATCGCCATATCCGGCAACGATAGCTACTTTTCCGGCAAGCATTACATCGGTGGAACGACGGATTGCATCCACCAAAGATTCTTTACAACCATACTTATTGTCAAATTTTGATTTGGTTACAGAATCATTCACATTAATCGCGGGCATGGGCAACGTTCCGTTTTTCACGCGTTCCTGAAGTCGATGAACACCAGTGGTTGTTTCTTCAGACAATCCGTTTATTCCATCCACTAACTCTGGAAATTCATCCAACGCCATATTGGTCAAATCTCCGCCATCATCCAGAATCAAATTGAGCGGTTTGCCACCTTCAAAGGCAAATAATGTTTGTTCGATGCACCAGTTAAATTCCTCTTCTGTCATTCCTTTCCAAGCAAATACGGGTACCCCAGTGGCTGCGATGGCCGCGGCGGCGTGATCTTGCGTCGAAAAAATGTTGCAGGAAGACCAAGACACATCGGCGCCAAGTTCAACCAAAGTTTCAATTAAAACCGCAGTTTGGATTGTCATATGCAAACAACCAGCAATGCGTGCGCCATCTAACGGTTTGGATGGACCGTATTCTTTTCGGATTGCAATTAAACCGGGCATTTCAGCTTCGGCAAGAGTGATTTCTTTACGGCCCCAATCGGCCAAAGAAATATCTTTTACTTTATAAGAAAGATTCTCTTCACTTGTCATTTCTACTTCCGCCATAATTAATTCCTTTCGTCCACTGCCGATTTTAGTTCATCTACCATATCAACTTTCTCCCAAGTAAAGTTGTCATCTTCTCGACCAAAATGCCCATAAGCTGATGTTTGAAGATAGCGTGGTGCTTTAAGTTTTAAATGTTCAATAATGTATCCCGGTTTCAGCGGAAAAACTTCTGAACAAATCTTGGTTAATTTTTCATCAGGAATGGTTCCTGTGCCAAAAGTACGCACATAAAATGATGTAGGTTCCGCAACACCAATCCCATAAGAAAATTGTACTTCACATTTCTCTGCAAATCCTGCAGCAACGACATTTTTTGCAATGTATCTCGCCATATATGCGCCGGATCGATCCACTTTCGATGGATCTTTTCCAGAGAAAGCACCGCCACCATGAGGTGCGTAACCTCCATAAGTATCAACAATGATTTTCCGCCCGGTTAATCCCGCATCAGCTGCAGGTCCTCCTTCAACGAATCGACCGGTTCCGTTTACAATATGTGAATTCTGATAAGGCAGATTGAATTTTTTGAGAACGGGCTCAATGACATGCTCAATTATTTCTTTGTTTACAAAAGATAACTCAGTTTTTACATCCCCAAATTCCTCTAACATATCCTTGTGTTGAGCAGCAATCACCACTTGCTCAATTGCTACAGGTTTCTCATCTTCATAGCGGATAGATACTTGCGATTTCCCATCCGGCTTCAGCCAAGGTAGTGTACCATTCTTCCGAACCTCAGCCAATTTTTCAGTTAATCTATGAGCAATCTGAATTGGCATGGGCATCAGTTCTTTTGTCTCTGTACAAGCATATCCAAACATGAGACCTTGATCACCTGCGCCCTGTTCATGCCCATCGTAATCGTCAACGCCTTGAGAAATTTCATTACTCTGTGGATGGATAAATGTCAAAATTTTTGCTTCTTCGTTGTGCATTCCACTTTCATTCGACGTATATCCGATTTCTTTAAGCGTATCTTTAACAATGTGCTCTACTTCGGCGTAACCGTTGGTTGTGATTTCACCGGTTACAACCACAAGACCTCTGCTGACCAATGTTTCGCATGCAACTCGCGAAGATGGATCTTGCTTTAAAAGTGTATCTAAAATTGAATCCGAAATGGCATCACATACTTTATCAGGATGCCCTTCTGTTACAGATTCCGATGTAAATAAATATGAACTCATACTTTTCCTTTTGATTAATGCGTGGGAAGTTACTTTCTGTTTACCTCACGCTCCAAATTGTAGTCTAAATGCGAATATCAATGCGAAAACATTTTTCCTTTTGCTTTTTTAACTCGCACTAACATTTTTTCAACCGCCCTATCAATTGACTCTGAAACATTACTCGAAGTCTCTTTTACATTTAACTTGAACTGGGGCATTAAGAGATTCAATTCTGTAGAATACTCATTATGTTCATGCTCAAGAATTATCTGACAATTAATTGCCCGATCAAATATTGTTGTAATTTTTTGCACTTTTTCCTCTGCATAATTTCTAACATCATCTGGTGCATGGAAATGACGTGCCGTGAATTCTATATTCATATTTTCTCCAATTCAGCAAGGGTGTTTAAGGTTGGTCCTGCTTTTAATAAAGCGGGATCTGTTAAATTATATTGATCAAAATTTTTCCTGAATTTCTCAACTAGATCTTTAGCTGTTGCATGATATTCATCGATATTTTTCCATGATTTTTCAGGACTCAATATTTCCGGGTCGATTTCTCCAAGTGTTGTCGGGATCTGAAACCCAAAATATGGATCATTTTCAAAATTTGCATTTTCTATTGTCCCATCCAAAATGGCGTGAATAATAGATCGTGTCACCGGGAGACTGATTCTGTCCGCACCAGAATTCGCGTTAGCACCAATCCATCCGGTATTGACGAGATAAACGGGTACATCATGCTCGTTCATTTTTTCACGAAGCAATTCTGCGTATTTGATAGGATGTAATGTTAAAAACGGTCCTCCATAACATGGTGAAAATGTAGCAATCGGTTCGGTAACGCCCCGCTCTGTTCCTGCAACCTTGGCAGTGTAACCACTAATAAAATGATACATCGCTTGTTCAGGAGTGAGTTTTGCCACAGGCGGAATAACTCCGTAAGCATCACAAGTGAGGAAAATAATCATCTCCGGATGATCAGAGACGCTTGGGTGTCCATCAGACGCTACGCTATTTTCAATAAAATGAATCGGATAACAAATTCTTGTGTTTTCTGTTTTTGAACTATCAAAATAATTAATTTCTCTTGAATACGGATCAAAGACAACATTTTCTGCCAATGCACCATGACGAATCGCATTGTAAATCCCCGGCTCATATTCAGGGTTTAGGTTTATGGCTTTTGCATAACACCCACCTTCTAAATTGAAAATGCCATTGTCAGACCATCCATGTTCATCATCACCAATGAGAGGCCGTAGTTCATCTGTACTCAATGTTGTTTTTCCTGTTCCGGACAGCCCAAAATAGAGAGCGGTATTTTTACCATTTTTATCCACGTTTGCCGAACAGTGCATAGATAAAATTCCTTTTAGTGGTAAATAATAATGCATGACGGAAAAAATTCCTTTTTTCATTTCACCACCGTATTCCGTTCCACCAATAATTGCAACCCGTTTCTCCAAATTAAAAATGATAAATGTTTCAGAATTGTGACCGTGCTTTTTAAAATCTTTATCCAACACTTCAGAAGCGTTAATGATTGTAAAATCAGGTTTGAACCCATCCAGTTTTTCAATTTGAGGACGAATAAACATGTTATTCACAAAAATGGCTTGCCAAGCTTTTTTCGCCAAAATCCGTACATTTAAACATTGATCTTCATCTGCACCACTAAAGCCATCAAAAATATAGACACCTCTATCATCATGATTTGCTTCATAATAGTCTATAACCTTTTGATATAATGTCTCAAAAACAGCAGAATCAGTTGGTCGATTCACAGACCCCCACCATATATTGTTTCCCGAATAATCCTCTTTAACAAAATATTTATCATTTGGACTCCTGCCGGTATATTCGCCGGTATCCACCATTAATTCACCTCGTGTCCCAAGTTTTCCTTCACCATTCAAAATGGCTTCTTCAATCAAAACTTCTACTGAAAGGTTCCTTTTAATGGTTCCTATATCTGCTAATCCCAAATAAGTTAAATCCATCCTTGTGTTCCTATTTACCACCATGTGGATGTGCTTGTTCATATATTTTTTTCAATGTTTCCGGTTTTAAATGTGTGTAAACCTGTGTTGTTGAAAGGCTACTATGCCCCAATAAATCTTTGATGGACCGTATGTCTGCACCATTATCTAACAAATGAGTTGCGAATGTATGACGTAAAGTATGTGGACCAATTCCTGATCCTGCGGATACCTGTTTAATATAAGTTGAGATTCGGTTCTGCACAGTTCTTCTCGAAATTCGTTTCATTTCTGTACTTACAAATAATGGGATAGTTTGCATTGCTATTTCAAAAGACAAATTTCGTATTTTTAGGTAATTATCAAGAGACAATTTCGCAGTTTTTCCTAATGGAATCAACCGTTCTTTCCCACCTTTTCCAAAAACTTTTACGAGGAATTTATTTTTGGTTAAAATCTGAATGTGTTCAAGATTCAATTGAATAAGTTCATTCAATCGAATTCCCGTACTGTAAAAGAGTTCCATAATTGCGCGATCTCGTAGCCCTTTTTCAGAAGAGCAATCCGGAGCATCCATTAATGCAGATATATTGAATTGATCAACATAATTGGGGAGCGGCTTGGGAAGCTTTGGTGTCTTCACATACGATGCCGGATTATTTTTGACTATTCCTCGAATAATGAGATATTTGAAAAAAGATTTGATAGACGCAAGGCGGCGTGCAACCGTTCTGCTGGATTTTTTCAACCCAATTTCCTTTCCTAGAAATTCCCGAATGACCGATCTATCGATATCAGAAAGACTTGGCATTTCGCTAGTATAGGTTTCCTTCAGGAATCCAAAGAATTGCACTTTCAAATCATTTTTATATGATGAAATAGTATGATTCGAATATCCTTTTTCTTTTTCCAGATATTCAAAATATTCCTGTAATTCAGTTAATAAATTCTTTTCCATTTAATTGGTTTACTGTTTCCATCACTTTTATCATATCGTCAGGGATTGGTGCCTCAAAAAATACTTTTTCACCTGAGTCCGGGTGCAAAAACACAAGTTTTTTTGCATGAAGTAGATGACGATGTACGAGCTTAAATAACGTATCAATTTTTTTCTGGGTTTCAGGTGTAAATCCTTTTGCTCTGTTTTTTCCGCCACTGTATTTAACATCACCCACTATCGGATGACCTTCGAACTCAGAATGAACACGAATCTGATGCGTTCGGCCTGTTTTTGGAAAAAAATGAACAATACTCATCACTTTATTTGATACCGAAACTTTATAATCCGTTTTGGCAGTACGACCGGAATCCTGAACTTCATACTTTGTCCGATCTTTCCTGCTTCTTTTAATTGCTTTTTCAATTGTGCCGGTTCCTTCCCATTTACCCCACGCAATTCCAATATATTCTTTTTCAACACTTCTATCCTCAAATTGTTTTCCAAGATTTTGGTGAACTGGGTCTGTTTTTGCCACAACCATTGCGCCTGATGTTTCTTTATCTAATCTGTGCACTATTCCCGGACGAAGCCCGCCATTGATTTTTGATAAATTTTTATAATGAAACGCAAGCCCATTTGCAAGAGTTCCGTTTGGATGTCCTGCACCCGGATGCACTACCAGACCAGCAGGTTTATTGATCACAATGATAAAGTCGTCTTCAAATAAAATACTTAGAGGAATATTTTCCGGTACGACGGAATCTGCCTCATTGTCTGTAGGGTTTATTGATAATTCTACATCTTCGCCGCCAGAAAGAACAAAACTCACTTTTTGAACTCGCCCGTTCACTAAAGCGTTTCCTTCTCGGATTGCGTGTTGTATCTGAGTGCGGGAAAAATCCTGAATTGCTTTGGACAAATATTTGTCCAATCGATTGGTATCAGTTTCACCCACCGTAAAACTAAATGAGGTCACGATTGAGGATTAGTTTTCGGTTGAATGAAAAAGGTGAAATACAGAACCAATGCGAATCCGACTGATACGCCCGAATCAGCGATGTTAAAAATATACCATTCCCAATCGCCAACCATGAAGTGAAGAAAGTCTGTTACTTTGCCAAAAAGAATCCGATCAATAAAATTCCCAATTGCCCCACCTAAAATCAGTCCGAGACCTGCTTGATACACAATTGAATTTTCTTGTGCATCCAAAATCATCTTTATGAGGAAAAGGATGAGACCAGCAGTTATAATAGGCAAGAGATAAGAGCCAAAAGGCATATCAATCCCAAATGCCATGCCATCATTAGTAATGTGTGTGATATGAAAGAAATTTTTGATGACGGGGATAGAATCGCCGAAATCCATCAGGCTACGAGTCAGCACCTTCGTAACCTGGTCTAAGATCACAATAAAGGCGCTTAACCCAAATATTTTCATGAATTATTTATTTTGTCTTCTTCTTTGCATTCAACACATTTGGTCGCATTCGGTACTTCTAATAACCTATCAACCGGTATCAGTTCTTCGCAAATAACGCAAACACCGTAATCACCAGATTCAATTCTATCCAACGCTGCTCCCAAATTTTTGTAATAATCACTTTCCCGATTCATAAGTAGATAATTTTTTTCTCGCTCATGAGAATCTGATCCGGCATCCGCCATGTGAACACCATACACAGAATCGGGAGTAGCACCCCTAGATGCAGCAGTGCCTCCACGAATTCCGTCCTTTATGTCATCTACATCTTCAACAATATCATCCATTTTATCAAGGATTGTCTGTCTGAATTTTTTTATGTGCGTTTTTGAGTATTTTTTTGGCATTGTTTTTCCTTTCAATTCTGTTCCCGTTCGATACCTAATGTCATTTTTTGTTTTCTAATGGTAAATGTCTCTTTGTATTCACCCGGTTTAAATTCATTTTCAAATTTTTCAGTAAGTGTTTCATTCAAAAAATATTGTTTGAATGCTTCTACCGCATCTCCAACATCACCATCGATTACTCCATATATTTTTATTCGATCTTCGACCTGAAATTTAGCATTTTTTCGCATTATTTGCACTTGTCTAATTACATCTCTTACAATGCCTTCTTGAATTAAATTTTTATCTAATTCAGTCGTAAGCCCTACGGTGATACCGCTATCATTTGCAGCTGAAAACCCTTTAACAGATTCAACTTCGGTTAATATATCCTCTCGAGTCAATGCAATGGAATCATTCCCCACTTTTATAACATATTCTCCATCATCTTCTAAGGTGGTCATTACCTCCTGTGGATTCGCTATTAACAAAGTCTTTCGAATTTCATTCAATTCTTTTCCATGTTTTTTCCCAAGAACAGGTAAGTTTGGTTTCAACTTCCATGATATTAATGTGGCCGAATCAGAAACATTTTCGATTGATTTAACATTCAATTCGTCCATGATGACATCGCTATGAGTTTTTATGAATTGAATTAGATTTTTATCTTCAGTATGAAATTTAAGCGACCTCAACGGTTGTCGAATCTTGATGTAAGATTTATTTCGAGCGAAGCGCCCAAGTTCCACAATTTTTCTTATAGAATTCACCTCAAGCATTAAGATCTCATCAATCAAATTTGAGTCAGATTTAGGGAAGTCACATAAATGAACACTCATGAGGGAATTTTTGCGTCCGGTGGTCAAATTTTGATACATTTCTTCTGCAACAAATGGTAAACCCGGGGCAAGTAATTTTGTTAGTGTTAGCAACACTTCATACAGTGTATGGTAAGCAGCATGTTTATCCGAATCATCCTCGGTCTTCCAAAACCTTCGCCTATTTCTTCTAATATACCAATTTGAAAGATCTTCAATGAAAGCATCAACTACCTTTAAATATTTATCATGCTTGTATGCTTCAAGGTGGTTTTCTGCATCCTGGATTAACACATTTAGTTTAGATAAAATCCACTTGTCTAGGATAGTTAATTCACAATCTTCAAGATTACCCTCGTTAGGATCAAACCCGTCCACTTCTGCATACGTGCAAAAAAAGGAATACGAATTCCATAAAGTAAGAAGTTTTTTTCTAACGTCATCTGCTTTATGATAACCAAACAATAAGTTTTTTTCCACATTTTGACGGATAAACATCCATCTCATCACATCAACACCAATTTCTTCAGCAGCATCGTTAAACCAAATAGCATTCCCTGTACTTTTATGCATATCTTTTCCATGCTCATCTTTCACCAAAGCATGCCCCAGCAAAGTTTTGAATGGTGGAGATTTTTCCAACAATGCTGACATGGCTAGCATAGAGTAAAACCAATTTCGAAATTGTCCCGGAAAACATTCAGTCACAAAATCACCCGGGAACCATTCTTGCCAATATTGTTTATCTGAAAGATATTTTAACGTAGAAAAAGGGACAATTCCTGCATCAAGCCAAGGATTTCCAACATCCACAATTCGCGTTCCAACCAATCCGGATTCCGGATGCTTGATTTTTACTTTATCTATCCATGGACGGTGTGGACTATTACCTTCAAATTCTTCCCATCCTTCAACTGCGAGTTCCTTCAATTCTTCTCGAGAACCCACAATATAAAACGAGTCATCTTCAAATGTCCAAATGGGTAATGCCAATCCCCAAAACCGTTTTTTGGAAATCATCCAATCACCCATATTATCCAGCCATTCATGCTCCCTTTCTTGTCCCCATTCAGGATGCCAATTTATTTTATCAACCACATTTTTAATATCATTTCGCCAATCCATATTGATATACCATTCTTCTACAAGGCGGAAAACAAGTTCATCTCCCGAGCGCCAACAATGCGGATATACATGAGGATAATCTTCCACATGAAAAAGAAATCCACGATCTTTTAAATCAATGATTATTGCATTGGTTGTTTCCGGATCGGTGGCAAGTTTGCCTGTAAGCCAACCAAACTTTTCAATAAACTTCGATTCCCCATTCAGTGGAGCAAGATTAACAAAGCCTAATTTTTTTCCGATCTTATGGTCAATATCGCCACATCCCGGTGCTAAATGGACTAAACCGGTTCCTTCACCTGACACGACTATATCATTCCCAATATTATCCTTACCCGGATCAATCACACGGTGCTGTGCCGAAGCTGTCAATTCTGATAAATTGTCATTTACATACGGCCAACCACCAGGTTCAGATTGGACTTCTAAATTATCAAAAGGACCTTCATATTCTAAGTTGACTAATTCGGAGCCTTTCATAGAACCCAACACTTCGCACCCACCTTTTTCCTTAAACATTTGTGCCAATGTTTTCAATTTCGGAACACCCTCTATCCACTGTTTTTTTTCTTTGAACTGTTTGTCAAGACGTTGGAATTCCAGATTTTCTTTTGCAAAATAATAAACAGCACCATCAGATGCTTTCACCTTTACATAATCGAGATCTCCGTTAATGCCTACAGCAACATTTGAAGTAAGCGTCCAAGGAGTTGTAGTCCAAATAAGCAGATATTCATTATTTTTATTTTTTATTGGGAAACGAACAAATACTGCTTTGTGAGCGACAAGTTTACGTCCTTCAATAATTTCCATTTGCGAATAGGATGTGCCAGAACGACCAGACCACGGAACTGAGTCGGTTCCGCGATAAATTTTTCCATCGTTAAACAATTTTTTGAGAAAGGCCCAAATAGTGTAATTGTTTTCATCAGACATTGTGAAATATGAATTATCCCAATCCATCCAATATCCCAAGCGGATAGATTGATCAGTTTGGATTTTAGAATATTTCCGCACCCTGTCTTTGCAGAGATTTACAAATTTTTCGATTCCATATTCTTCAATATCGCGCTTGGATGTAAACCCCAACTCTTTTTCCACCTCTACCTCAACCCAAAGACCTTGACAATCAAAACCATTTTGATATCGCAACTCATGTCCTTGCATAGCCTTAAATCTATTATACAAATCTTTGATTGTACGACCCCAGGCATGGTGAACACCCATCGGGTTGTTGGCGGTAATTGGTCCATCAATAAACGACCATTTAGGTTTTCCTTTATTGGCTTTTACCCTTTCACCAAAAACATCGTTCTTTTCCCAATACTCAAGAATACGATGCTCGAGCTTTATAAAATCGATCTGTGGTTTGACTTTTTTAATCATATCTGCTAAATAAATGAAGTGCTAAAGTTAGGTCTTTGTGTCGGTACACAACAAACATTCTACGTAAAAAATAAAAAAAGGGTGACAGAATCTGCCACCCTTTCAAGAATCGAATAATTTTATCTTATTTATCTAATTGAAGCGTTAAAAACCTTGCAACATCACCAGATCGCAAATGCAACAATATCATATGATTTTTTTCAGCTTTTTGAACAAATTTTTGAAAATCTTTTGCCCTAGTCACTTTTCGAGTTCCGACTCTGGTAATCACATCACCTGCCTTGATACCTGCACGAGAGGCTGAACTATTTTGAAGTACACCTGTAACTACAACGCCCTTAGTAGATCGATCAATTCCATAACGTTCTCTTAATGACGAATCGATATCCTGAACCCTGAGCCCTATACCCGTTTCATCCGTTTTGGTTTTTGATTTGGACAATACCAGATTGTCTTTCGGAAGTTCTTCAAGAATTACCTTTAACAATTTATTGCGACCATTTCTGAGGATTTCGACATTTACTTTTTTTTCAGGGTCACTTGAAGAAACTTCATTTTTTAGATGCGAAGGGTCACGAATATCTAAATTGTTAAACCGAATAATAACATCTCCTGTCTCTATACCAGCTTTTTCTGCCGGACTATCTACCACTACATCGCCAACCAGTGCACCATTTCGTGTTTCAATTTCAAGCGCTCTAGCAGTTGCATCATCCAAATCCTGAATATATACACCAAGCCAAGCACGTTGTACAAATCCGTTTTCAATCAAATCATTCATAACATTTTTAACCATATTAGAAGGAATAGCAAATCCAACTCCCCGATTTGCCCGTTCAATACCACCCGTAGCAATAGCAGTGTTTATCCCAACTAATTCACCTTCCAAATTCAAGAGCGCACCTCCAGAATTTCCGGGATTAATTGCGGCATCTGTTTGAATAAAATCCTCATATTTGTTGTTCCCAATGATATTGCTTCTACCTAGCGCACTCACAATTCCAACTGTAACTGTGTGTGATAGATTAGTCGAGAAAGGACTTCCTACCGCCACAACCCATTCGCCAACACGGATCTGATCAGAATTGCCCAAAGGAATAGATGTAATATTTTTTGCATCAATTTGAAGTACAGCCAAATCAGAAGCGGGATCTGTCCCAATGACTTTCGCTTGAAATTCTCTTTTATCGAGTAATCGAACCGTAATTTCATCAACATCTGCAACTACATGATTATTAGTGAGAAGATATCCTTTATCTGAATCAACGATTACGCCAGAACCTAGGGCATTCGTCCTGCGTTCACCATTGTTCATACCGGGTGGAATGAAGTTCCATCCAAAGTAATCCTCAAACTCTTTATGGAATTGATCCATTTTAATAATCTTATCTGTAACAATCGTCACAACCGCAGGATTCGCTTTTTCAGCAACATCCGCAAAAACATGCTGAAATTGATTCTGAGCGGATAATACAATTGATCCATTTAATACAAAAATAGACCAAATAATTAATATAGTTTTTTTCATTGATAGTTTCCTTTTGAATTGTTTGCTCATTTTTATGCTGAAAAATAGAAATGGTTCCAAATGAAAAACGGTCTCAAAGAGACCGCTTTTCAAATGATAATTTCAGTTACTAAATTACTTGAGTAACACCATCTTTTTCGTGGCATGATATGTTCCGGCAGAAATAGTATAAAAATACATTCCCGTTGAAACCGGGGATCCGGCATCATTTAGACCATTCCACGATACACTATGGAATCCTGCACTAAGATCTTCGGTAACCAAAGTCCGAACCTCTTTCCCCATGATGTTAAACACCGTCAAAGTAACTGGAGCTGTTTCGGGTAGATCAAATCGAATTTCCGTAACCGGATTAAACGGATTTGGATAATTCTGATGCAATGCATACACCATCGGCAACACCTCTATTTTGAGAGAGGATCCTTCATCTCTAACAGGAATTGAAATTCCTCCCGGACCTGATATCATTACTTTGCTCAAAGCAACATCTGTTCCTGCAGAAGCATCGTTAGCCATTGAAATTGGAAGCGTTACAAAAGCACCATCTTTCATATCTAACCCACCACCATTCAGGTCAAGCGCCACAACCATATAATTTCCTTCACCATCATCTAAATGCTGTAGCATCATTCCATCTGTAGATGCATTCAAAACAGGACTTCCAAATGTCAGTTGATTTGGATCATAAGATACCGTGAATTGGAATCCTCTAGAAATACTTTCATAAGAAACATTCACAGCCAATGCACCACTGGAATGCCCCAAACTCACACCGGCTGTAGCTGAAGGATCAAAAGCAATTGTCCTACTTGATGACGTTCCAAAAATGATATCTACTGTCATAACAATATCTTGAATATTGATCATCCGATCATCATTAATATCAGCGGCACGGAATTCTTCGTCGCTTGGAGAATCTGTACCCAAAGCGAAGTCAACAATTGTCGGGATATCTACAATATCTACATCATTGTCAAAATCAACATCACCAAGTTTGTATGGCTTGGCACAAACCTCTACAGAATACTTTGATTCTAATGTGTCAAAATCGTCTGTATCCCAAATGGCTTTCACAGCGTAGCAATAGTCTGAATAATTCGCAAGCCCAGTTACAGTGTATGTAGTATCTCCAGGCCCATTATTTCCGATAAGTGTATCGCCTGAAGAACGAATTTCATAAATGTTGTAACCTGCAAGACTATCTTCACGACTTGTTCTGTAATTAGCGGAATTTGACGGATGTGTATTTAATACAACTTCCAAATTCTCTTCGCCATTTGATCCTAGGTAGAGTTCTTTAATCACATCATTGGTCGGGTGTGAAAGCATGGCAAATTCTCCGCTAACTGCTTCATTTCGATTCCCTTGTGGACGACTAATTGATTCTGACCCAATAATGACAGTTAAGCCACTACTAGACGAAATTAAGGCCTCGTGACTACCTGTTGCAAAAATACCATAACCAGCACCCATTTCTGTCCAACCACCTGTAGCATTACCAAAATAAAGTGTACCGTTATAACTATCTTCATCAACACTTACATAAGGACCATCAGTCCCAACATTGTAAGTCGCAACCAAAAATCCACCTGATTCAATGGTAAAATCATCTATATCAACTTCTATAAAGTCATCGCTAACACCGGGAACCGTATAAGGACCACTCAACTCAGTTACACCATCATCTGCGAATACATAGACTTCAATATCATCTGTTGGAGTTCCACCAGTTGATACATGAAAACGAACAGCGGTAACAGTTGCTGGATATCCAGATGGGGTAAATAAAGTCCCAAGACCTGCACCTCCCGATGTAGATCCATAACCATTTTCGAATGTTCCATCATGATAAAATACCCAATCACCTGGCAACGAAGCACCTGGAGTCATCCAGGTAAGATCAACTTCACCATCACCCGGTTCTGCATTTAATGCCGCTGGTTTACCTAAAATAGGAAGAATAGTAAAATCCTGAACTGTTGCAGCTTCTTGAGCAATAACGGTTACATCCGCTACCTCTCCGTCGAAACCGCTACGAGAAACTGTTACTGTATATGTTCCCGGATCAAGATCCATAATAGAGTACGCGCCGTCTGTTCCTGTCGTATCCCTTTTGCTTCCTACTGAAACAATCGCGCTGTCCATTGCCGTGGTTCCATCCGGACCGTAAACTGTTCCACTGATATCGCCGTACATCCAAGTTGGAGTAACTACAACTTCAATAGTATCACTCTTGTAAAAAGGATAATAAAGAGCAGTCACGCCTAAAGTGTAAGCTACTCCATTGGTGAGTCCTGTGACAATTGTGTTATTCCCTGAAATCGAATCAGCAATAACCGAGTTGTTTGAAATGACCTGATAATGAAGGAAATCGCCATCGGTAGCTCGAGAAGTAAATGCATCCGCTGTAGGGTCAGAGTCATAAATAATAATATTGTCAATTGCCCAAAACCAAGCCCAAGAATTGTTATCGTTGTAATGAAACCGAATTTTTACATTGCTAGAATCACCAGCTACAGATGTTAAGTCTACTATTTCGTTGCTCGGGGCTGTAGATGAACCTATATCAGCATCCCACGTAAACATATTCGTCCATGTTGTACCACCGTCCGTAGATACATCCACTGCAGCAAAGTCCGAATTATCACCAGTAGTTAGATCATTATAAAATGTAAGAAATGATAGATAAGGAGTGGCAATAGTAGAAAAATTAAAAGACCCCGTAATGAGTTCTTCATCCATTGCTACATCACTTGGTGCATCATCTGAATCGCAAATTGCATAGAGTGCATCTCCAAATCCTGAAAGTACTGCATTCGAGTTTGCATGAGGTGATGCCCATGTATATTCGTCATCATTTAGATTTACAATAGTCCAATCTGCAGGAATGCCATTATCAAAACTTTCATAATAAACATAATTTGGCGTGCCGGGAACTGTCCATGCAAGAAACGCCGCTTCGTCCAAAGCTGTTCCTCGGATATTCGTTGGTGGGTTGGCAACAAACGCTTCTGGCGTAGCACATAGAGTTTCTGAAACGTCTGACTCTCCTCCCGTATAATTGGCTACGACGTAATAACAATATTCTGCATCATTCGTCAGGTTCTCATGAATATAGGCAGTTGTATCTACAACTGAGTCAACCACTGTACCGACGCTATTATAAATGATATAATTCTGTAGATCCCCGCAACCATCAATAACCTCTCGGGAATTGTAATTCATATTTGGTGTTGATTCTTGTTCAAATTCCTTGATTCCCATTAAATAATCTGAGATATCAAGATTCTGTGACATTGCCTGCTTATAAGTAAAAATCTCATTATCAGAATAAGGGATATCATTAGAAATTGCTTCGGCTCGATGTACTCCTCGTGAATCTCCAATGCTCCAGTGAATTTCTAAACTAGGTGGATTTGCATCATTCCATCCATCAAGATAAACATGATATGTACCAGAGGCATCTCTATCTACAATGCCCATTGCAAAATATCCTTGTTGAATAGCTGCTGCTAAATCCGTATTAGCACTATTGATTAGCACATTAGAATATTGCCCCGGTGAAAAAGTTGCCGATTCTGACTGGTATAAATAGGATTCAGTAGCAGTGATCCCCGTGTTAATATCTGCATGCAATGCACCTGCATCTCCGGACAAGGGATCAACCGATATTGGAGTAACATTCCAGTATGGCCAATTGGTTGCATTCACATAATAATTAAAAATGATTGTATCAACAGATACAAAAGGAACCATTCCCGCGAGATCAAAACGGATCCAACCGGATTGACGGCTTGTTGAACTTCCGGCATCTGCTTTGATAGCACTCGTTTCTGTAAAACCCGCATTAGTGGCCGAGCCGGTGTGATAATCTGCAGAACCCGGCGATGCAGGAAATGGGTTTTCGGAAGAAGCATCAATCGGTTTATTCCAGCTCAAAAAGTTTCTAGCATCCCCGGCAATTAAAGAAAAACCGGTAGGAACACATAAATTATCTACCGAAGGAAGATCAACATTGAAATTGACGGTGTCAAATGCAGCTGGATTGAAACTGTTTCCGGATGGATCAACAGCTTCAAGTTTAAGTTGATATGTTCCTTCGTAAAGATTTGATATGGGAACAGGTCCTACGGCAGTAACACTTGAATTATAATATCCATTTAAATACACTTTAAGATATCCATCACAATCAAGACAGCCAACGGAATCAATATCAAAAAAGCTAGCAAGGGTAAATGTGACGTCAATTGAGTCCGTCATGACTGTCACTCCTTCAGTAGGAAATGTAATCTGAACAACCTCGTCCCGATTAGTCTGACCTACAACAATTGCTAAAAGGGTAATAAAAAATGTAATCTGTTTAATATTTCTCATGGTACCATTTTCCTCATTAATTTGTTTATGGGTATTCTTTTCCTCAATCGTTAGAGGTAACAAGCGACGGAATTTACTTTTCAATGCGACTTATCCAAAAGCTTTTACGCTTTTCAAATTCCTCGTGAAACCGGCAGTTGTAGAGGCAAGAAAATAGTATCCAATTTTAAATTTATATGTGATTTCAATCACAGGAAACAATAAAAAAAGATTGGCTATAATAAAGAAAAATCCTTCAATATATTTTTTAAATCCCCTTCGAAAAACTAAATAACCACTTATCTGACCTAAACTGATAACCATTTTTCTCACTGCTAATATCTTTTACCATTAACGGTACATCAATCCTGATTGTAAATTCTTTTCCAAAAATAGATTTTTTCATTCTCATACCTAAACCTGCATCTAATAAATAGTCGCCTTTAAACCCACCATCCCCTTGGGTAAACTTGCTCCCCCAAATCCATCCATCATCTATAAAAGCGGCTAATTCAATATTGATTACTTTCAATCCAGGATTGAAAAATAGTTCAAATGAATTCGTGATAACAGATTCAGAACCCACAAGATTTTCACCATAATATCCTCGTAGATTTGCGTCACCCGGTAAGTGATAATGACCTCTCAACTGAGTATTCCCGTAAAAAGAAGTTGCATCACGTAAAAATGGTTTCCTGTACAAATCACCCGATCCAGCACCCTCGATTGTATATCGTTCCTGAGAAGGCACCCCTGTTTCGCTGGAAATGTGCCCCACAATAATTCTATTTCTAAAACCAAATTTTCCACTACTATAGTCTACTGATGCTATGGCATTAAAACGTGTAAAAGACCAATCAGAAATAGAGCCGGGCGTCGTGGATACATCCACATTGATATTTACTAATTCCTGAACTGAAAAATTGTATCTACTAAATAAAACAACAACCTGGCCAACATCAAAAAGATTGGTACGCATCGTGTCTATTGCATGAGTTACATAAAATCCGATAGACGCATCATGCGTAAGAAAATCTGCAAATGCTTCGTTTAAGTGATTTTTCATTTCCAATCCATAACCGCTGACACCGCCAAAATCAAAAGCGTGCAAAGACGATGAAAATCCCGCAAAACTGTGGACCAGTTTTCTGTCGACATTCCAAGACCAATATACGTGATTCGATTTAGAGGCATAATGCAAACCCGTCTGAAGATATTCCCAGTATCCGTACTTTCTCTTCATGCGAAATCCGGGAATGTATCCATCAAGTTCATGGTAGGATAATGTTGGGGTCCATCGCCCGTAAAAGGAGTCTCTAGGATTATATCCTGTATTGATCCAGTCGAACTGCCATTCGCGGGGCATGCGCCCGCTGTAGTTATTGCGGCGGTCAACATCAATGGTCATTCCATCCGGATCAAGTACGATAGATTTTGGATCACGTTGTACGTTAAATAAAAATGTATCATCCTTGCGCCATTGATGATTTATCCACCACAATCGTTTTGCAGATCCATCAGCAAATGTAATTTCTAAAAGTTGAGGCATTTCCCGCGTTCCGTGCTTAACGATATTGAGATCGACTTTCCAAGAACCATCAGACTGCTTTGTTTTACTCCATGAATCAATTCCGTAGTCAAGGATGCGTGTGTTGTGCAGCCACGGATTAAAAAACCAATCCAGCTTTTCTCCGGAAATGTTTTCCACAGATGAAATAAACCGTTCTTCATTTACATGCTTCAGATGCCACCGATCAAAATATTCCTGCATAGAAGCATAAAACAGAGAATCCCCTAATACATAATTGAGTTCTACCAGCATGAGTCCGGGTTTGGTGTAGGCATTGTAGCGATAGGATCCGCCATTGTTGAACATGTAGGATTTTCTGCTGATCGGTTCATCTTTCCCACTGGTTTGAAATCGAATTGTGGACCACTGAGCCCTATCTAAAAAACTTGTGAATTTCCCATGTTTTTTCTCAAATGATTTATATCGTTTGGATGCATCCAAGTCAAAACCATGTGCACCATATCTATTTATCATATACTGTCCGGTTTGAAAGGTTGTAAATCCTTCATCCAGCCAAGATTCGGAAACTTCATCGTTCCCCATGATTCCGTAAAACCAAATATGCCCAATCTCATGTACGATCAAACTCTCACTTTCACTGCCATTCATAACCAGCATTGGATATTCCATGCCTCCACCCTTGAGCCTATCGGTCGTTGTCACCTGCGGATAGGGATACATACCAAATTTTGTACTTAGCCATTCCAAGGCTCGTTCCGATCTTGCCGTCACTTTTTTCGTCCACTTTTTGCCATTTTTCTCATTAAACAAAACATGAACATCAATTCCATTCCAAGCACCATGTTCGTATAAAAAGTTGGGTGAAGTTATCCAAGCGAAATCGTGGACTTGTTCTGCGTGAAAGGATACGGTTCTCCGTGCTGCTGAATCAATATCCACTTTGTTTTCCTGATATTTTTCGAGCCAATCTTCAAAATCTGCGGACGTATCAACGGCAACGTTCTGCCAACCCGGATCTCCATCTGTCACTATTCCCGTCGCGCCAACTGTGTACCACGCCGGAACATCAAGGGTAACATCAAACGTACCGAATTCACCGTAGAACTCTCCTTCTGCATGAAACGGAATATTATGCCAGCCATTTTCATCATAGACAACCACTTTGGGATACCATTGCGCAAAGTTGTACTGTTCATCAACTCTTCCGGCGCGTTCTACTTGTTCACCCACATGGTGCACCCAATCAAATTCCATTGTCAGCGTTTCTCCGGGTTTCAGCGGTTTAGATAAAGATGATGATAAAATTGTATCATCCATTTGAAAAGTGTCCGACAAGGTTGTCCCTTCCAACATGATAGAAAAATTGCTGACAACCACCTTGCTGAAATAGGAATCCATTCCTTCAATAAACTTCGCCGCCCTACCTAACCGTCCAAATTTTTGCAGATATTCACGATGCTTCACCGATCCTTCCTGAAATGCGTTCGGTAGTAAATGCAGATACATGTTTTGAATATTATCCGGTGAATTATTTGTATAAGTAATGATGGATTTTCCGCCGACTGTGTGCTCATTTATATCGAGAGAAACATCCATCTTATACTGCACAAACTGCTGCCAATAATCATTAGATGCGTTGAGGAAAGTTGCACTCGTACAACACACAAGCAAAATCCTCATTAATAAAGAATTCATTTTGTTTATAATAGAATTATAAATAGGGTATAATATCTTTAAGGAATTCTTGGTGAGTTCTGGGTCCAATATACCCCTTGACGATATATCCTTCTCTATCAATCAAGAATGTGGTTGGAACTGCATAAATTTGTTGTCCGACAGCTTTACCAACCATGCCTGAAACTTGTTGGGTTTCATTCCCTGTAATATCAGATAGTACAAGGTATTCCATATTCCAATCATTGGCGAATGTTGCAATGTCATTCGCCGATCCAGAGGTCAAGGTAACTCCTACAATTTCAAGCCCATCTTTTCTATGATCTTTATATAATTTATTGAAATCAGGAATTTCTATTTTGCAAGGACCGCACCACGTTCCCCAAAAATTCAGAAGAACAACTTTACCTAACAGATCTTGCATTTTTACCAAATCCCTGGTAACGCTATTTAACAAAGTAAAATCGGGCGCTAAAACTGATCCCTCAGGACGCGGTGGATAAGAGTCTATTTTTGATGTATTTACTTGGGGCTTTTCTTCTTTTTGGCTGCAAGCCGGCGTAATCAATAATAGAAACATTAACCCTACTAAAAGGTATTTCATTGGGAAAGTCCTTTATCTAAAAATGCGAGAAAATCATCTATATTTCGTGACATTCCCGGAAAACGACCAAGCACCTTATCTTCTGGGCTCAGTATCACATAAAAAGGTAAGGCAGCTGTACCAAACCTGTCAATTTCATATTGCTGATGTTCTCGGTAATTCGGTCCGCCATCGGTATATAATTGTACTAAAATCATTTTTTCAAACCGTTCTAAAACTTCTTTCTCAGGAAAAATATTTGTTTCCATCCAACGGCAATTGGTACAGGTGTAACCCGTAAAGTCCACAAAAACAGGTTTTCCGGTTTTTTGAGCCACGGCCAAGCCATCTTCCAATTCGGTATACCATTCCAGATTATGAACCGCTGAAAAACCGTTTTCATTACCTCCGGAAGCAACACTCGCCTCCAGTGGAGGTGGTAAATAAGAATTTATCAATCCATGGATTTTTTGTCCGAATAAGCCGGTGCCTAAATACAAAGCAAAAGTAATAAATATAAAACTTAAAATCATTCTCGGCACACCAATCGTTTCCAATTTTGAATCGTGAGGAAGACGAATTTTTCCCAGTAAATATATTCCTGTGAAAAGCATCAAAATTGCCCAGGAAGCAAGTACCATTTTATGTGTAAAAAATCCCCAACCCCAAACGAGATCCATATTGCTAAGGAATTTAAATGCAGCAGCTAATTCCAAAAATCCCATCACAACTTTCACTGCATTTAACCAAGAGCCCGATTGTGGCATTTTTGCAAGGTATTGCGGAAAAAGTGCTAAAAAGAAAAAAGGTAATGCAAAAGCACCGCTAAAAACTATCATCCCAATTCCAGGCCAAAACCACTGCCCTTGAGCTGCAGCGACAAGAAGCAACCCAACAAACTGAACTGTACAAGTAAAAGAAGTGAGCGTAAATGTAACTGCCATAAACAAGGTGCCTACATAGCCTCCACGCCCTTCCTGCTTTAGAGTGAATTGGCTAAAACTTTGGGGAAGTTGAATTTCGTACATCCCGAAAAGAGACAATGCAAAATATATAAATAACGATGCGATGAAAAAATTAACCCATGGATTTGCTGCCAATTGATTGGCACCGGATGCACCTAGCGTAAATGCCAATATTAATCCGAGCAATGTAAATGTTCCCATAATACCAAGAGTATAAACCGTCGCCTGCTTGATTGGACTTTCCCCTTCCATTTCTCCTTGCTTTGTAAAAAAGGAAACTGTTATGGGAATCATTGGAAAAACGCAGGGAGTTAATAAAGCTAAAAAACCCATCGAAAGCGCCAATAAAATAAATGGAAAAAATCCTGCTTCAATAGCCGCATCTAAATCAATGTTTCCACTCTGGTCTATTGTGGTGGAGCTAGCGAGAAAAATCCTATCATTCCGAGCTGGACCTTCTTCAACCTGAATTGTAACAGGAATGTGTACTTCTTTTGGAGGGTAGCACACCGAAGCATTACAAACTTGATACATTACCGTAACAGTTACAGTCAATTCGCCTTGCGCAAGTTCTTCTTTTAGTAGAATTGGAACCGTGAATTCTACATTCCCTCTATGGAACCGGGTTTCCATTTCAAACCCATCGTCCCATTCTAAAATTGGTGCAGGTTCAATCACTCTTCCTTTGGTTTCGATTCCGTCGCCCGAAGTGGAAATTCTAGACGCGATGGGCCCATCCGGAACATCATAAAGTGCATAAATATGCCATTCATCATCCATTTTTGCTTGGACGGAAATATTAACAACCTCGCCGGCACGTGCAGGGTCTTTTACATCAGCTGAAACCGAAACAGGATCCTGGAATTGAGCCAGAATAACTGCCGGGATTAAAAGTATCAAACCCGATATAATTTTGAGTTTTTGTTGGTTATTCCACATAGAGATCAATTAAAATATCTTTTAAATTACCATGATTTAATTATTGCGACCAACCCATTGTTTCATTTTATAAATCCATGAAGATTTTTCATTTAACAAGTTTATAATTTCATCAACTGTTTCTGCAGCTGCATTGTTCCCCTTTTCCACTAAGGCGTCAACTTCATCAAAACTGGCCCAATGTAAATCTTTTACATGCGGGCGAATTACGAAATCTGCTTCAGCATTATTATATTTAACAAGATTCTCATAGGTTGCTTGATTGGCCCTCATCACAATTTCAAAAATATTAACTCGTTTCATTTTTGTAGAAGTTTTGCGAGTGATATCCACTGCAATAATAAAATCCGCTTGATCTCTTATTGGCTGAACTGGAATAGGGAATATCGCATTTCCATCCACTATAATTTCTTCCGAATTTCGAGTTGGCTGTACATAACCAGGAATCGAACTGCTTCGAACAATTGCTTCAATCAAATCACCTTCGGAATAAATTCGAGGTTGCATCGTTTCCAATTCGGTGGCAGTTATAAAAAGTGGGACCTTAAGTTCTTCAAATGTTTTAACGGGAACAAGATATCGAAATGCTTCTTCTAACCGTTTCCTTTTTATAATAGAATCACGCCTGAGTGACACAACCATCACAAGATTATTTTTTATTTTTCTTGCCAATTGCCCAAAAACGGAATTAGAAAAAGTGCTGGGTACCACTTTGCCAACGCCCATTTGGTTAAACACTTTGTTGGTCAAAAAGGATTTAAACCTTTCTTCTACCCATACCGGATCTTCTGTTGCGGCATACATGGCACCAATGAGTGCACCGGCACTCGTCCCTGCTATGCAATCAAATTTGATGTTGTTTTCATGAAGAACTTTTAACACACCAATATGGGCAGCACCTCTTGCACCACCCCCGCTCAGGGCAAGCCCTGTTTTTAGTCTCATTCGTTCTTAAGAGATTTTTTTTGAATGATTTTGATCGTCATTTCCACCCTTTCGATTGGATTGTCTCTCCGGTCTCTATCTACAGCCACAATTTTATCTGCGACTTCAATTCCTTGAATAATTTGTCCAAAAACGGTGTATTTATTATCAAGTTGGTTCACATTATCCACACAAATGAAAAACTGACTGCTTGCACTATTCGGATCATTTGTCCTCGCCATAGAAAGCGCACCTTTGTGGTGAGGATGATCATTGAACTCTTCAGGAATTAACCAAGTATTTGGATCGTCTTCATTTCCAATTCCAAAGAACTTTCCGGCCCTTCCCCCTTGCCCGTGTTTTGTCCTATCCTCATCTTTTGAATTTGGATCTCCACCCTGAATGACAAATCCCGGAATAATACGGTGAAACGTTGATCCGTTAAAATAGCCTTCTTGCGCTAAAATCTTAAAACTTTCAACATGCTTCGGTGCAATCTCCGGAAAAAATTCGATCACCATATCACCAAACGTTGTTGAAATAACCGCAACTTCCGGTTCTTTTGCATTCGCCATCATAACCATCATAATTAATACTCCTATTCGTTTTTTCATTTTAAACTCCTGCTCCCTGGTTTTTCTATTGGTATTTTCTTTAACGCCTCCGGCAAATTATCCGGTGCATAACTCACTGCTTCCAATTCTACAATACAATGCTGGTTTTCATGAAGTTTTACGGTACCGCCGCTGCGATCTACAATGATACCTACACCTGAAACATTCCCGCCTAAACTTTCAACCAAATGTATCACTTCCTTAGCCGATCCTCCGGTGGTAATCACGTCTTCCACTACTAAAATATTTTCGCCTTCATCAATACCAAATCCTCTACGCAGTGTCATGTTTCCATTTTCTCGCTCGGCAAAAAGTGTCCGCTTATTCAAAATTCTGCCAACTTCGGTTCCGAGCACAATTCCGCCGACTGCCGGTGAAATCACAGAATCAATCTTACTATCTCTAAAATGATCGGCGAGAGTTCCGGAAAAAAGCGTTAAATATTCCGGATGCGAAAGCACCTTTGCACATTGAAAATAACTCGGGCTGTGTCGTCCGGAGGACAGAACAAAATGACCTTCCAGCAATGCGCCGGTATTTTTGAAAATGGCTAGAAAATTTTCAGGATTCATTAAGGATATCTCTCATTTTTTTCACATAATTCCCCGCCGCATCGTGAATAGCTTGTTCACTTAAATCTCCAGCGAAACTTATGCCTCTTGAAACATTAATAAGCGCCAAACCATTTCTTGTTCCGTTTTTTAAACTTGATTCTAAATCGCCTCCCTGAGCGCCAACGCCCGGAATAAGAAACGGAATTTCAGGTGCTTTATCACGGATCGATTTTAATTCTTCGGGTGCAGTTGCACCAATCACAAGCCCAACATTATCTAGTTCATTGATTTCCATAGAAAGATCTATCGTTTTTTGAATCACCTCAGAACTTTGCAAATCTGAAGCGGAATCGTTTGAAGTTCGGCAAAGGATAAAGGCACCTTTTCCAGGGTCAGATAAAAAAGGTTTAATTGCATCACGTCCCATAAATGGATTAACGGTAACTGCATCAAACCCAAAATGTTCAAAAAGGCTTTTGGTATATTGCGTTGCCGTATTCCCAATATCGCCTCGTTTTCCATCTCCGATAACAATCGCATTTGAAGGAATCAGTTTTAATGTGTCTTCCAGCCAACGAATACCTTCACTTCCCCACCGTTCAAAAAAAGCAAGGTTAGGTTTATAAGCAGCGGCGAACTCAGAAGTTGCATGAATCACCTTTTTGCAATGATCCTGTAATTCAGACAAACCAACTACGGCATCTGGAAAATTTTCAGGCGCAATATCAAGTCCAACGCATAGGTTTGACTGCGATTGGTTAACTCGTTCTGAAAGTTGTGAATTAAAAGACATTTTTGTGGTACCAATTTACAGATTCATTTTCCTCGAAACCAAAGCAGGATTAAAAGAAAATGAAATTAAATATCAAAACATGAATTTCAATTTTCCTGCGGAGGTTTAAATTCAAGTATGATGGAACAGCTTTCATTTGATATTTCCCGATCATCTAAGTCTCGGATTATTGCATCCTCCGGGGTATTTCAGATCGAATTGCTCGACCATGCCGGTGAAGAGGATTTTCCCCAGCTCATCGAAATTTCAAAACACCTCGCCAAAGAATACGGCGATCATGCAGTTTTGACAAAAGCAACCATCTGCCGATATTTCAATAAACCCGGGTCCCTTCCCTTCATTGCACGATACCGAAATGAAATTATCGGGTATATTATCGGCATTCCTGTAGAAGATATACATTCAGAACCATGGGCAAGGCTCGACGAAAATTTTGGGAAAGCCAATACACTATATACATACGCTTTCGTGGTTTTATCGAAATATAAAGGTCACGGCTATGCCAAAATGCTGAAGCGCGTGTACCTGAATTGGGCAAAGAAAAAAGATGGAATTCGTTTTATTACAGGGCACGTTAAAGCGGGAATTTCAAAAAATTTCACCGGAGATATCCGGATCGTGAATCGTGTGGAAAATTGGCATGGAATGGAAATACCTTTTGAATATTACCGCCGTGATCTCGGTCCGCCGCCGGGTGAATTCCAGAAGTACAATCCGCCGCTCGCGGAGCAGGTTTAATTCTTTTTTGTCAGCAAACTCACACTAATCAGGGCGAACAGTGAAGCACTAATCGCTGGAAGCACTTCATCCACACTGCCGTAAATATGCGCCGGAACCCACGTCCAAAGTGATGGCAGTTCCTTCCATAATAATGTGATAAATGTCCCCGATAAAATTGAAGCAACTGCGCCTTCCTTCGTGGCGCCTTTCCAAAACAACGCAGCCACGAGCGATGGCGTAATCGCCGCTCCGTAAATCGTGTAGGCATAAAGCGCCCGCTCAAAAAATCCGGCGGATTTTGCAAATCCCAACGAAACAATATAGGCGACAATCCCAAGCACCAATACTAACATTCGGCTTAAGAAAACTATTTTTTTCTGGTTTGCTTTTGGATTGATATACTCAAGATATACATCCTTCATGAGTGTCGTTGCCGGTACGAGTAAAAACGAATCCGCGGTGGATAAAATGATGCCGACAATGGTAGTCATCATAACGGCGCCAAGGAACGTCGGCAATAATTGGTGTGCCGCATAAATGAGAACATATTTGCCGACTTCAGCATCCGGAATCAGACTCGCGCTAACCCAAGCTGTCGCGATAATTAACAATTCCATGATTGCGACTGCAAAAATCAAAACGGTGGTTGCAGATTTTGCACCTTCTGCATTTTTGCTGGCGAAAAACCGCTGATACATATTGGCATCGCCCATTACAAGTAGAAATGGCGGTAGGCAAAAATTGATAATATCAATCGTGGAATACACTCCGAAAAACTGCATATGCTCCGGTTTCCCCATTGAAATGAATGATGCGGTCATTCCATCCGCGCCGCCGGCTTTGATCCAGAGCAGAGGAAACGCAATGAGGAAAGTAACCATCATAATAATTCCGTTAACAACATCAGTATAGGCAACACTCACAAGTCCGGCCAAAACCGTGTATGTAATGATGAACAATGCAGCAATGATCGTTCCTGTTTCCTCGGTGATCATTGGATTTCCGGCGCTATCTTGAAGTACCGTAAACAACACCGCACCGCCGGCATTGTACTGATAACTCACAATTACCATGTACGCCATAACTAATGCCACAACACTCAACAGGCGCGCCGTTGATCCGTATCTGTCTCCAATTATTTCAGGGACCGTGAATTTATTGAAAGATCTCACTTTCCCGGCAATGCGCGTCAGAAACGCAATCCCGACTACACCGCCAATCGGCAAAATCAAGGCCGCCATTCCGGTCATGTATGTTTTACCGGCATTCCCCAAAATAGAACCGGTTCCCATCCAGGTTGCCATCATCGTACCTACCAGAATCCACGGTGTCAAAGATCGTCCGGCGACCGCAAAATCTTCCTGTGTTTTTATTTTTCCTGCTTTGTATGCACCGACTCCAATCAGCGCCAGCAGGTAAAGGGTTATAAAAGTCAGGTGCGTCATAATCTCAATATATTAGTAACCGAAAAGGATAGAGAACTGAAAGATACATCAGTCCAACAGGATTTGCCTAAGATACCGCACCGGAATGGAACCCTGTGACAACAATGTTTCATGAAACGTTTTTAGGCTGAAATCGTCTCCATGCTTTTGCTGATAATCTTTTCGCAATTCCTCAATCAGCATACTCCCTACAAAATAAGTAGAAAGTTGTGCCGATGTCAGTTGTGCTCTTACCCATTTCGCAGATGCTTCGGCTTCTTCCTGAAATGTTTCGGCTACCATTAAATTCATGGCTTCTTCCCGTGTCATATTTCCCGCATGAATTTTTTGATCAATAATTGCGTTTGCTATTCCTCGTAATCGCCATTTTTTCTGTACCAAGTCATATCGCGGATCGCCGCCACCTAGCCCTTCCTCAATCATCATCGCTTCGGTGTAGTGCGCCCAACATTCAATCATAACACCACTACTAAACACGGCTCGAATAAGAGACGGATGGCGGTTGGCATAATACAGCTGAACATAATGACCAGGTAACGCTTCGTGGATAGAAAGAATTGTAACCGAAATATGATTATACTCTCTCAAAAAAGATTCAACTCGTTCGTTATCCCAGTCTTCCGGAACTGGCGAAACATTGTAATAGGTCTGCAAATTTGATTCCAGCGGTCCGGGTGCCTGCAAATTCGCCACCGAAACACCACGCTGAAACTCCGGCATCGGTCGGACTTCAAGAGGTTTGTTTGGATCAAGTGTGAGCAAATTTTTATCTTGAATAAATTGGGTCAGTTCAGAAATCGTACCGAGCGCATCTTCCATAACCTCTTCCCTGCCAACATGATCTTCTGAAATCCGGTCCAGTACGCGCCTGACCATTTTCTGTTTATCTCCATGAGAATCAATTTTGGGTTCTTCGCCAAACCATTCGGTATAAAGCGGAAATGCTAAATCAGCCATATCATCTTGTGTTATTTTCAAAAATTCCTCTGCTTTTTCCAAAACAGTCTTTGCTGATAAATTTTCTCGCAAAATGTGCGAAAGTTTATGTTCGTAGAGATCAGAGCCGAGTCTGAAATCTTTGTGTGGTTCCTTTAGCTTGTTTTCAAGGAATGCTTTAAACTGAGTGAGAGATGCCAAAGCTATTTTTGACGCACTTTTTATTTTGACCGCAAGATCAGATTCAATATCCTCTAGAAATAAATCTATTCCGCTATCCAGCATCTGCATCACACCATCGCATTGGCGGATGGCAGTGTTAAGATGAATTTGGGGACATGAATCAAGAAGTGCTTCAGCCTGAAATAAGAAATTAGGCGTTTCATTTAGCCTACTTAGAAATGTATTGGCTCGTTCAGAAGCTGATGCAAACTCAAACCCAATTAAACTTTCGAATGCAAACCCTAACTCGCCCATATACACTAATGGATTCCACGTAGCCTCTTTTAATTCCAATAATTCAAATTGTTCACTACGAATTGCATCAAGCAAGATTTCATAATCAATGTGGTCATTTTGGTTTAACCGTGAAAAATCTAGAGATTCAATTTGTTCACTTATATTTTTTAAGTATGACGCTCTAGAATCCAACGCCTTGCGGCTGTAATCTGTTAACGAGCCATCATATTCGTGAACCCCAATCCAAGTTGCATTAACCGGATATGTTTTATAATACGATTTTAGGAATGAATCTTTCAAATCTTTGAATTCGTGAGTAACAGCCAGAGACAGAACCATGAATACAAAAAAAGAAAGACCTAGACCACCAATTACAGCATACTTTAATGAAGGTTTATCCATTTGAATAATATTAAATTAATAGATGATTTATCAAATTCCAACATTAGTGCGGAGCAAAATTAGGGACCATATTTTATTTCTTTTTTGGATTGCTTTTTTTTCTGGTTGCTCTCAATCGGATGTCGGAAAAAATGCGAATCCTTCAGGAGAAAATCACATGAATAGACTTGCCGATGAACAAAGTCCTTACCTACTCCAACACGCGGATAATCCCGTAGATTGGTATCCGTGGGGCGAAGAAGCATTTAAAAAAGCAAAGGAACTTGACCGCCCTATTTTTCTATCCATTGGCTATTCCACCTGTCACTGGTGTCATGTAATGGAACATGAATCTTTTGAAGATGATAGTGTGGCAAAACTGCTGAACGACAATTTTATTTCTATCAAGGTTGATCGGGAAGAACGCCCCGAAGTTGATCATGTGTACATGGCAGTGTGCCAAGCAATGACTGGCGGCGGCGGATGGCCGTTGACAATTTTTATGACCCCGGATAAAGAACCATTTTTTGCCGGAACGTATATTCCCAAAGATCGCAGAGGTCAACGTCCGGGAATGTATCAAGTAGTTCCTGCCATTGCTGAAGCGTGGAAAAATAAACGAAATGAAATTCTGACATCTAAAGATCGCATTATAGAATACATCCAAAAAAACAATCAACCTTCTGTAGGACCTGAATTACAGGAATCAGTCCTAGATGGCGCTTACACCTATTTTGAAAAACAGTTTGATTCAAAGGACGGTGGGTTTGGAAAATCGCCAAAATTCCCTTCGCCTCACAATTTAATATATCTGATTCGATATGCGAAAACTTCGGGCAATGCGCATGCACTAAATATGGCAGAAGAAACTTTAAAAGCCATGCGAAAAGGAGGCATTTTTGATCAAATAGGTTTCGGATTCCATCGCTACTCAACCGATAGTCAATGGCGTGTTCCTCATTTTGAAAAAATGTTATACGATCAGGCTATGCTTACCATGGCATATCTTGAAGCATTCGGCTCAACAAAGGATCCGTTTTATGAAAAAGTTGTCCGTGAAATTTTGACTTATATCACGCGAGATATGACAGACAAAGACGGCGGGTTTTATTCAGCCGAAGATGCTGATAGTGAAGGCGTAGAAGGGAAATTTTATGTTTGGAGGACCGATGAAATTCTAACCCTTTTGGGTGTGGATGATGCTCAACAATTTATGTCTCTATTTAATATGTCTGAAAAAGGGAATTTTCGAGACGAAGCTACGAGAAAACCATCCGATAAAAACATACTTTTCCTTCAAAAAGATATGAAGACTCTTGCAACCAATTATTCAATGGAAGAAGAAGAGTTAACCGAATTCATTCATTATTCTGGAAGTGTTTTGTTTGATGATCGTGAGAAACGTATCCATCCGTTAAAAGATGATAAAATTTTAACGGATTGGAACGGACTCATGATTGCGGCAATGGCAAAAGCAGGAACGGTTCTCGGTGATCAGGATTATGTAAATCGCGCAAAAAAAGCAATGGACTTTATCCTTAAGAACATACGGAATGATGACGGAACTTTATTAAAACGATTTCGAAATGGGAAAGCCGGTTTGCCCGGACATCTTGATGATTATGCATTTTTATCGTGGGGATTAATTGAATTATATGAAGCCACTTTTGAAACTCGATTTTTAAAAGAAGCTGTAGAATTATCTGAGCAAATGGTGACTGATTTTTGGGACCAAGTAAACGGTGGGTTTTTCCTTGGAAAATTGGGTGATGAAGAATTGATTATCCGAGCAAAAACCGGTTATGATGGTGCTATTCCTTCTGGAAACTCTGTGGCTGCAATGTGTTTATTAAGACTTGGCCGAATGACCGGCGATTCTAAATGGCTCGATTATTCAGAATCCATCTTTAAAGTTTTTTCTAGATCAATATCTACTACTCCACGTGGATTCACTCAACTGCTATCAGCGTATCTTTTCCAAACGAGCAACCCAATTGAATTTGTCATCGTAGGTAATCTGGAAGAAAAAGAAACCAGTATTGCGATCGAAAAAATCCGGAGTCAATATAATCCAAACCGGGTATTGATTCTAAAAAACCCGAATGATAAATCATTATCGAATCTTGCACCTTGGACCCAAACCCAAATTCAAGTAGAAGGAAAAACTACATTCTATGTTTGCGAAAATTTTTCCTGCAAACAACCCACAACTAATATCAATACAGCATTGGGGTTGTTGGATGAATAAAAACCTTCCTTCGGGGCTTGGACGTTTGTTAGCGCATTTTCAAGATTTACTGGATACCGGAATAAAGACCATAATTAAGAAATCTGACCCATCAAGTGAAACCGGGAAAAAGAATAAAGTGTTCACCTTTTTTTCTGAAATGGGTGATTCGTATTATAAAACATATGAAAAGGAAAAGCGTAAAAAATAATTCGAATTGCTGTTTTGGCAAACACCTGATAATGCACTAACTTCCCCGCCTTATGAAGTTGAAACTCCACTGGCAAATCATCATCGGTCTTCTCTTAGGATTGGCGTATGGTATTATTGCAGCAGTTCAAGGATGGGGATCCTTTACAAATGACTGGATAGCGCCCTTCGGCACAATCTTTCTTAATCTATTGAAACTGATTGCGGTTCCTCTGGTACTATTTTCTTTGATAACAGGCGTGGCTTCACTTTCTGATTTAAAAAAATTATCTCGTATCGGCGGAAAAACGATTGGAATTTATGTTATCACTACGGCCATTGCAGTCACGATTGGGCTTGTATCAGTGAACCTTCTTAAGCCCGGTGATTCAGTTCCTATAGAGATAAAGGAAAAGCTTGAGCAAAGATACCAATCTGCAGCATCCACAAAAGCAGGAGCCGCAGAAGCGGTTAAGAATCGAGGACCGCTTCAGCCTTTAGTCGATATGGTTCCGAATAATTTCTTTAATTCAGCATCTAGTAACCGAAATATGCTTCAAATTGTTTTCTTTGCAATTTTTCTCGGAATTGGTCTCATTCAGGTTCCAAAAGATGTATCCAAACCAGTTTTGGTTGTTTTTGAGGGAATGAATGATGTAATTATCAAACTCGTGGATGTCATTATGTTGATGGCGCCCATAGGCGTTTTTGCCCTGATTGCTAGCACCATCCAATCCGTTGCCGGGGACAATATCTCAAATGTCATTGATTTATTAGGATCACTTGGGTATTACATGCTGGCAGTAATTGCAGGACTTTTGATTCACATGGTTGTTACTTATACTTCCATTTTAAAATTTTTCACGCCTATGAAATTGAAAGATTTTTATAAAGGTATTGCTCCAGCTCAGTTATTGGCGTTTTCCACAAGTTCTAGTGGCGCAACATTGCCGGTTACGATGGAACGATGCGAAGATGAATTGGGAGTTTCCGAAGAAGTATCTTCCTTTGTTCTGCCACTTGGCGCCACCATTAATATGGATGGAACGGCACTGTATCAGGCGGTTGCGGCAGTCTTTATCGCCCAAACACTTGGAATGGAACTTGGATTAGGTGCGCAAATCACCATTGTCCTTACTGCTGTACTTGCGTCTATTGGAACTGCTGCAGTTCCGGGTGCAGGAATTATAATGCTTGTTATCATTTTAGAAGCGATTCATGTCCCCAGTGAGGGCATTGCCTTGATACTTGGCGTCGATAGAATTTTGGATATGCTTCGGACAACCACAAATGTTACTGGCGATGCCAGCGTTGCTGTTATGGTCGCCGCAACTGAGGGACAGCTACGTTCCCAATCCAGCTCAATCTAAAATGGCTTTCTTCCTGCTTGGGTAGCTACCGGAAAACTCGTTAAATTTCAATATGATTTTTGATTATCCCGTTTTGGGTACATCCATTTCAGGATCTACAATAATAAATCTTGGAGGCTGTACTCTGGATGCAAAAAACAGACCTTTCTGCTTTGTGGTAGATCAAGGTAGTTTGCTGTATTCAGGAGGCCACCACCGTGTCGATACTCGGTCCTGAAATTGGTCTCAAAACGGGAAGAATTTGCCCCGCGTGAACCCTTGGCGGGGCTTTTTATTACCCAAAAGACCTATTTACAAAACCAATCCGAATTAATTATATTTTGCAATATATTCACGGTTACTAACTTTGCAATTCCAAAGACATGACAATAAAAAAACAAAAAAATAATATCACGATCCCAATTGGGTTTACTAGCGCTGACACAAAAAAGCGACTGGATTGGATCAAGGACAAATCGGGGTTGGATTTTAAAGATGATATCCAAAATAGTCCTGAAGATCTAAAAGGAATCATTGAAAATCATATTGGTTTTATGAAAATACCAATGGCAATTGCCGGTCCATTGCTTATTTCAGGCAACCATGCTAAAGGTGAATTTTATGTTCCGCTTTGTACTTTAGAAGGGACCCTAGCCATTTCCATGAACCGTGGAATGGCAGCCGCAAGGCGAAGCGGCGGTTTCACCGTAAAACATATCAAACAAGAATTATCACGCGCGCCAGTATTTATATTTCAAGATATTGATGCGTCAACCAAATTTATGAAATGGGTTGATTCCCATTTTTCAGCGATTAAGAAGATTGCAGAATCGACATCCAATCATGGAAAGCTGATTCGGATTGATCAATACCCAATTCAAAATTATGTTGTACTTGATATGGTGCTTGACACCGGGAATGCAGCTGGGCAAAATATGGTGACCCTTGCCGCAAAAGCTGCTTGCGATTTCATCAAAGAAAAAACAGGACACTCTTTTATCCTGGAGTCCGGATTTAACAGTGATAAAAAAGCATCTGCACGAAATATGATTTTGGGACGAGGGCATAGCGTTATAGCTGAAACAACAATACCTAACTCAATTTTGCGTAGAATTCTGGGAATTAAAATTTCTGATGTAGAAAAATTCCAATTACTTGGTCCGACCATAACCACATTGGCTGGAACACAAGGATGCCATTTACATATTTCCAACGCACTAACCGCTCTATATCTTGCAACTGGTCAGGATACTGCATGTGTTGCAGAAAATTCGATTGGTCATTTTCAAACAGAACCTGTCGATCATGGAATGAAATTCAGATTAACACTTCCCTCTGTCACAATTGGAACAGTCGGTGGTGGCACAAGACTTCTCCCCCAAAATCAAAACCTTCAACTTCTCAATTGCCATGAAGGGAAACATACTTCAAAAAAACTCGCAGAAATTATTTGCGCTTCAAGTCTTGCGCTCGAGATTTCGCTAATGTCTGCCATCGTTTCTGATACATTTACCAAAGCGCATATGAAATATGGACGATAATGGATGTTAAATATTCCCGTCCTTGACAATCCCAAGTATGCCTACCTCGTACACAAACAACCCATTTTTTTTCGATTATGGAAAAACTTATTTTATATCTACTGTAGATTTGTTTTTTCTTGGTACGTCCCAGTTACAATTTTTGGACGGGAAAAAATTCCAAATGCTTCCGCTATTTTTTGCAGTAACCACAACAGTCATATGGATGTTGCGTTGGTTAGCACAGCAGCCGGGAAAAGCTTTAACCATTTTGGAATGCTCGCAGCAAAAGATTATTGGTTCGATAACTCATTCAAACGAATTCTAATAAATTTAGTCATGAATTTGATTCCTATCGCTAGAAGATCTACAAAAAATAAAGATACTTTCCCCTTTTCAGATACAATCACCATTAGCAAAGCATTTATGGAATTAGGGAAACGGAATTTGGTCATTTTTCCTGAAGGATCACGTGGTAAACCAAATGAGATCAAACCATTCCGCAAAGGCGCAGCCCGTTTTTCCACTGAATTGAATGCACCCATTGTGCCTGTATTTATTCATGGTTCTGGGAATTCTTGGCCCAAAGGAAATTTATTTATGAAACCAACTCGAATCCAAATCAACATTCTAGATCCAATGTATCCAAGTGAATTCGATCATCATTCTGATCCCGTCACTGCTTTCACCAATGAACTTGAATCCAGAATTAAAAATGCAGGACACACCATTCATGGCTGACAATAAATTTTTCGCAATTAATAATGAAACTTGGGGACATAAATGGGGCTATAGAGATACCAAGTTTGTCCTTAATGATGATATGACCGTTTCAATGACCGGCAGCCGATATGAACTCTGTGGCGCACGCATGCCTGATTTTATTCCGTATATCGAGGAAGTACTTGGAATAATAATCAATCCTGAAGAAACATTACCTGAAGTAGAAGAAAAACCGGTGAATTCATCTCATATTAATGAAGAATTTTTCGAAAAAATCAAGCAGACTTTCCCAGAGGATCGGTATTCAATAAAAGATAAAGACCGATTGCTGCACAGCCATGGTCAAACAACTTCAGAAGAAGTTTATAAAATTTTATACAATAAAATTGATCGAACAGCGGACATGGTTTTTTATCTCGAATCAGAGGAAGAGACCAAGCAACTGATTCAATTTGCAATCGAGTTTAATGTTTGTCTCATCCCGTTCGGAGGCGGTACTAGCGTAAGTAGCGCTTTAAAAATTCCGGAAGCTGAAAGCCGGATGGTTGTTGCTGTTGATCTTCGTCGAATGGATGAGGTAGAATGGATTAATGAAAAAGATAGAAGAATTTGCGTTCAAGCCGGCATTACAGGAACTGAATTGGAAAACAGGTTAGCTGAAAAAGGTTTTTGCGTAGGCCACGAACCGGACAGTGTTGAATTGTCCACACTCGGTGGATGGATCGCCACCAATGCAAGCGGAATGAAAAAGAATAAATATGGCAATATTGAAGATATCGTTGAAAATGTAACTATGATTACACCAAACGGTGTTATTGAACAAGTATCACCTCTCTCCCGCGCATCCATCGGCTTCAAACCTCAAAATATATTATTTGGGTCTGAAGGAAATCTTGGTATTATTACCAAGGCTATCTTAAAAATTCACAAATTACCCGAAGTAAAAAAATACAATTCCGCTGTGTTTAATGATTGGGATGCAGGAGTCGAATTTCTATACGAATTATCAAAAACCAACTTTATTCCCTCAAGTGTTCGTTTGGTTGATAATATACAATTCAGATTTGGACAAGCTTTAAAACCGAAAGCGGAAGGCATTCATAAATTGATAGATTCAATTAAAAAATTCGTACTATTAAATTTAAAAGGATTTGATGGTGAAAAACTTTGCGCTGTTACCTTTGTTATGGAAGGCACTTCCGGGGAAGTATCGTATCAGGAAAAAAATACCTTATCTTTAGCCAAAAGGCATGGCGGAATGGTTGGTGGTCCCGGAAATGGGAAACGGGGATATATGTTAACCTATGCCATTGCATATGTACGAGATTTTCTTACAAAATTTCACGTGATTGGTGAAACGATGGAAACATCGGTTCCGTGGAGTAAAATCCCTGATGTATGTAAAGCAGCAACTCAAACATTATATGACCTTCATGCAAAACATAATATCCCGGGCAAACCCTACATTTCCTACCGCATTCCTCAAATTTATCATACAGGAGTGTGTATATACTTTATGTTGGGAATGAGCATCAAAGGTATTCCAAACGCTGAAGATGTATTTTGTGAAATTGAGCATGCCATTCGAAAAGCAATTATGGATCACGGCGGTTCAATTTCTCATCATCATGGCGTTGGTAAACTTCGAAAGGATTTCATGAGTGATACCCTTTCTGATTCCAGTATGAAACTTATCAAAGATATGAAAAATTCTCATGATCCTGCTAATGTGTTTGGAATCCGAAACGGAATTTTTGCTGAATAAACAGAGGCTGTCCCATCAATCTTTCCGGTAAAACAATTGTAGTAACAGGTGCATCATCCGGCATCGGAGAATCTCTTTCAAAAAAGTTAGCATCGGCGGGTGCAAAAGTTGTTCTAGCCTCACGTAATGAGATAAAACTTAATCAAATTTATGTTGATATTACTCAGGATGGAGGAACTGCTTTTGTCATCCAAACAGATATCACAAAAAGCGAGGATTGTTCGACATTAATTGAATCTACTGTAGAAACTTTTGGCTCATTAGATATGATCATTCTCAATGCCGGAATCAGTATGTGGGCGCCTTTTGAAAAAATTAAAGATGTATCCTTTTTTAAAAAAATTATGGATGTCAATTATACAGGTTGTGTGAATTGTATTCATTCTGCATTGCCGGAATTAAAAAAATCACATGGAAAAATTGTAGCTATTACTACCGCTCAGGCTATTGTCGGGTTTCCACATCATACAGGATATGCAGCATCTAAACATGCCTTACAGGGGTTTTTGGAGTCATTAGAAATGGAACTTGATGGTCAAGTACATTTCGCGAATGCCTTTCTTGGATGGATCAAAGGAACAAATTTGCGAGAGAATGCTTTTGGATCGGATGGAATACAATTGGGAGAAGCACGACACAGTCATAATCATAACGCTGTTGGACTGGAAATCTGTACCAAGCAAATTATTGAGGCAATCCAAACAGATAAGAAATCAATATATATACCCGGAAAATTAAGATTTATTCCATTCCTAAAATTATTTTTCAGAAAATGGCTTTTGAATAATATAACAAAAAAGGTTGGGGATCACGGTTCCTGACTAAGTAGGAAGTGAAGATTGAATTTGTTCAATTCTTCTTCGGCTTCCTCGAATTGTTAATTTCACTCCCGTTTCCAGGTACTCCCTATTTAATACGACAACTCCCTCTTGCGATTCTGACACAATTTTCCCGTTTTTGTAAGATACTTCTACTTCTATTGTTTGAAAATTCTGCTCCATAATTTCAAGAATCTTATTTTTCAACTGGTCAATCCTTAGAGATTCAAGCGCGCTAACAGCAATGCTGTCCGGAAATGAATTAATTGAGGAACTTATTTGTTCTACATCTTGAACCAAGTCTGCTTTATTTAATACAATTAACCGAGGAATTTTCTCGGCATCTAAATCCTTTAGCACCTCATCGATGGTCTTCAAATGATCTTTCAAAAACGGAGAACTAATATCTAATACAATTATGAGCAAATCAGCTTCGAGCACTTCCTTTAAAGTGCTTCGAAAAGATGCAACAAGATGGTGAGGGAGTTTGCGGATAAACCCCACAGTATCGCTTATCAAACATGTATGTGTGTCACCAAGTTGGATTCGTCGGATCGTAGTATCAAGTGTTGCAAAAAGTTGATCTTGAATAAAAACGTCGGATCCGGTCATACATTTGAATAAAGTAGATTTGCCAGCGTTGGTATATCCAACAAGTGCTGTACGAAATTCCGTTCGTCGTTTATGCGCCTGTGTACTTCGTTCCTTTTCAATCCGCTCTAAATCCTTTTTTAATTTTGCAATTTTGGTTCTGATGATTCGTCGGTCAACTTCAATTTGGGTTTCCCCCATTCCGGCACGGGTCCCAATTCCGCCCATTTGGCGTTCAAGGTGTGTCCATTGGTGGGTAAGGCGAGGCAATAGATATTGATAATATGCCATTTCCACTTGGGTTTTGGATTCCCTCGATTGAGCATGTTGTTTAAAAATATCTAAAATCAGAGCACTGCGATCAATTATTTTTATATCATCAGTAAGATCCATATAATTCTTGACCTGTGCCGGTGTAAGGTCTTCATCAAAAATAATTAGATTTACTTTTAATTCCTTCGCTTGGCTTATAACTTGCTCAGCCTTTCCTTTTCCTAAGAAATATTTTGGATTTATTCGGTTTAAGTTTTGAATAATTCTACCGGATACATTTGCACCGGCTGTTTCTGCGAGAAGATTTAATTCATCCAAATGTTCACCAACATCTTGTCTGGAAACTTTTCCATGAACAACACCAACCAAAAACGCATTTTCTTTTTCTATAATATTTGAAATGTTAAGGTCCTGTTTCTCTAAAAGAATCGGGATCTGTTTTAGCGATGACCATTTCCAATATCAACGCACCCAAAGCAAGCAATAAAAATATCCTCCATAAACTCTTTCCAAATCGAATATCCTTAATAGTTGAGGCAAGATCAATATTAGGATCAACCCATCGTGATCTTTGTGACCCAATTTGATTCACAATTGACGATGGATCAGCGCGAATAAATGGATCTTCACCATCGGGCAATTGCACAGAAAATGCAGTATATGGATCGCCATCTGCCAATACATCATAAGATCCTATTTCAAATGTTTCTGAAAAAATGAGTGATTCAGAATTGTAATTAGGAATCACTTTAATCGTTTCACCCGAAGGCGTTACTACCTCCCATTGTTTTCGAATAAATTCTCTGGTCAATTTGATGGATTTAGGTTCCCCGGAAACAACTGGAATAATATTGGATTCATCCGTTGCCTGCAAAACAATGATTCGATGCAAAAGCGGAACACTTAGACCACGGATAGGCAAGTCATTCCAATCTAAGTTCATGGGAGACGTGAAAACATATACAGGATTTCCCATATGCTTGTATTCTAAAAGAAATACATCACCATTGGTAAATTTCAATAAAGGCTGATGCTCTGAAGATAAATCCGTTCTGTAATACCCAAAAACCTGCGGGAGTTCCTGAGCAAGATCTTTAATTCCAAGTCCATCAACAAGTGTATTCATATTATCTGTAGTATGGAGCGAATAAAATGCGTCACCATCCAATCGTTCCGGACTTTTTACTTTTGGCAACTTGAGGACAGAAAAAAGTGAAGCTTGATCCGGAAGTGCATTTGCAGCACCAACAAACCAAATGAGAGATCCACCTTTTTCAAGAAAGGTTTGAATATCCTGTACAGCACCAGCGCTCATTCTACCTGGATCATGCACCAGTAAAATATCCGTATTGTCTAGGAATAACCTGTTAGGATTTGGATCAATATATAAATCAATATCAAGATATCCGAACCCACCATCCATCGATGATAAAACAGATTTCAGTAAAAATGCATTTTCTTTTGATGGTGCTAATAGGGTGCAGGTTATCTGAGATGGAATAGATAACTCAAAAGTTTTTACGTTATCCAAAAGAAAATCATCTCTCGGAATTTCCAATCTTCCTTTGATGAGGCCCGATCTACCGGGATAAACTTGAAATTGAAATTCTTTGGATTTCCTTACTGGGAATGAAGCAACAACCTGTCCTAAACGAGTTTCATCTAGATAAAGTTCAATTGGTATATTCCTTTGCATAATGGTTCCGGAATTTCGGATTTTTGCATTCAGCTTTAATAACTGATTCGGCAATTTAATCTGGCTAATAATTTTCGATTCCCTGATGCCGAGATTCTCACCATCGGCTCTTTGAGATACGAAGAAAAACCTCCAATAATTTTCAAGATTTTGGGTTGGTTTATTTTCATATTTATTGATCATATCTTGCCCCGGATCATCCTGAAAATCACTCAAGATAAAACATTCCTTATTAACCGTACTGGCTTTAGAATTCTGAATAATTTTATGTACCGAATCCCAAAGTTTGTCATCACCGTGTGACTGTTTTATTTTTTGAATCGCCTGCGTTCCTTCTCGGAATTCCCGAATCCGGCCTTCTTTCAACTTTTGCAATGGGTTCGTTTGATGGATTTCAATAAAGGACCCTGGCTCCAATGAATTCAAAATTATCGGAACCTTTGATTTAGCGATTTCCAGTAAAGATCCGTTGTCAGTTTTTAAATCCATGCTCGCAGAATTATCCACAATAATAATGACATGAGATTCTACTTCACCTGCCATCCAAGAAGGTAGAAAACCATGCTGAACAGGTCTTGCCGCCATAAGGATTAGAGCAGCAACTGCAAGCATTCGGAGCAAAACGAGCAACCATTGTTTCATTTGAATACGACGGATTGTGTCATGTTCTAATTGCTTGATATATCGCAACGTACTGAATTCAACTTCCTTAGTATTCCGCAAACTTAATAAATGGATGATAAGTGGAATAGAGGCCAAGGCCAAACCCCATAAAATTGAAGGTGCTAAAAATGTCATATGAGAAAATTACTAGCTAATATCATGATTGTTCCGCTAGTGATAGGAATCGAAACATTATCATCAATCGTTAATGGAAGCAATTCTACTACCATAGCTGAAACGGATCCCACAATCCCAACTGTTATTGGGACTATAGGAAACAGCCAACCAGTCAAAATACAAATCATCAATCCACTTAAGGATCCTTCCAAGGTTTTTGACCCGATTTTGATGTTTCCGAATTGCATTCCAATGATCCCCGCAGTTGTGTCACCCACGGACATAAATACAAGTGCCATTATCGCAATTGGCTTTGGGAAAATGAGTATTGTGAACCATGCACCAATCAGTACCCAAGTTGCGCCAGTAAACTTCCCGGATAATTCATGTGACCGAAGCATGGAATCAAAATATCTAACAAATAATGATTTCAACCACTGAACTCTTGTCCTTGCTAAATCTGTACAAATCGCAGAAAATGTCACGATTCCAAGCAGGATTAAAACACTGGTTTTATCCGGCAACCATGTGCCATACGAAATTGGAATAATAAGGTTGAAAATATGAATCATTTTCCGACCCATCTCCGGAAGTGTGATTCGGGGATTACTCATTCATTAATTTATTATGGATATCCTGCAAATCCACAACGCTGACTACAAGATCAATCTTTACCGCACGGTCCGTTACTGTGCCTGCCGAGATAGATTGATGTAGTACGGTGAATGGTAATAAATCTTCATTCTGCTGATAAGAAACTTTTCCCAGAATTAGGCGTGATTCCTTTAAAGATTGCGCTGCCTTGTCTTCATTGAGTCCGAATAACTGTGGGACTATAAATCTATTGGGTGGTGAACCTTTGCTAACCGTGATTTGAACACCAAGCCATTTTTTTAATTCGTCACCACCCTTTGGGAATTGCCATGCGACCGTACCATTTGGGAAGTCCGGATTATACTCGATATAAACGGTATCAATATTCAGATTTGCCTGTTGAAGTGTTATTTCCGCACTTCTTTGCGACTGCCCAATTAAATTCGGAACTTTCACTAATTTTTCCGGGTGAGAAACTTTTAAACGAATTGTCCTCCCCGGTTTCACCTTACTTCCCGGAACTGGATACTGGTCCACAATTAACCCGGGTTTATGTTGGTTGGTATGGACTGTATCTTGGATTACGACTCGAAATCCCTCAGATGAAATGGTTTTCGTCGCCTGAGTTAAAGATTCCCCAATAACGTCCATTACTACTCGATATTCGTTTTTTCGGATATACTTTGGCATGATCAGAATTTCAAGAATAGAAATCCCAATAAAGGAAAGAACTGCAAATGAGATGAGTATTTTATAAATAGTCTTCATCAATTTTTAATAAGTCTTGCTGCATACATACCGTCAGTTTTATCTCTATGTGGTAAGGTCTGTAAAGTACCATGAGAATCAACCCAATGATTATGTTCGTCAAGTGTATTCATGTCTAATTCGAATTTAGGACTCAATTTAAGGAAAGCATTGATCACGTTCCAATTTTCTTCCGGTTCTAAACTGCAGGTAGAATATACCAATCTACCTCCGGGTTTAAGATAATTCGAAACATGATTTAAAATAGCCAACTGAATATTTGCCATCTCGTGTATATTAACCATTGTCCGTCTCCACTTGATATCAGGATGTTTTCCAATGACTCCTGTTCCCGTGCAGGGAGCATCAATTAGAATACCATCTGCTAATTCAAATTCATCTTTTGTAGCATCTTTAACATTCCATTCTATGGATTTTAATTTATGTCGAAGCATATCAGTTATTCCCAGTTTAACGCGAGCGGAATCGGGATCGGAAGCTAATATTCGTCCTGTGTCTTCCATCAATTCAGCTATATACAATGCCTTTGTTCCCGGAGCACCACAAACGTCTAAGATGGTTTCCCCAGGGACAGGGTTCAATAAATCCACTGCAATTCCGGCTGCCCTATCTTGGATAGAAATGGATCCATCAAGAAAAAGCGGATGTTGCGCCAATAAATTGAATCCCGCCTTAACTTTGAAAAAACGAGTGCTGGCTTCTGCTGCACAAAGTTTAATTCCATCCTCTTTGCACCTATGGGTTATTTCGCTCATTGATGATTCTGGATATTTGATCCGAATTGTGTATTCATGAATTTCATTAAATGTTTCACATAATTCGCGAGTTGATGATTTCCCAAATTGTGAAATCCATCTTTTTATCATCCAATCCGGAAAAGATAACCATTCAGCCAAAACACTTTCAGATTTTATTCCATTTAAAGGTTTAGATGTTTCAATTTTTGATAGAGAACGAAGAATGGCATTGGTAATTCCTGTGACTTTCTCTCCTATGGATTTTCGGGCAATGTTTACCCAACTGTCAATGGCGGCATAATCCGGCACTGTATCATCCATCAAGAGTTCATACACTGATATTCTCAATAATACTTTTAAAGAATTATCCAATGTAGATAGTGGGCGGTCAAGAGCAGAATCAATCCAATAATCCAGCCTTCCCTTCCATCGGATAACATCACGCGTTAGTGCATAAATTCTATTGATTTCCTTAGACTTCAAGGATTTAGAAGCAATGATATTTGCAGTAATGACGCTCAGCCGTTTTTTTGTCGTAAAAAATTCCAAAAGAATTTTTTGTGATACAATCCGCGGATCCTCCATTAAGATGTAAACATATCGCCGGGCGCCAGAGTGCTTCCTCTTAAAAAATCTTCAACCGGCAATCGCTTTTTCCCTTCCAATTGGATTTCTCGTATTTCTAATCGTCCCCTTCCCGTTCCGATTTCCATGACGACTTTTTCAACTTGTAAGAATTGACCGGGCATACCTGAAGCATCTTGTTTAAAGGAAGAATTGAAGAATTTTATTGTTTTTCCATTCCATTTTGAAAAAGCTCCCGGGATAGGAGAAAGTCCCCGAATCAGATTGCTGATTTTTTCTGCCGATTGATTCCAATCAATACAACCCATATCCGGGTGAATTTTCGGCGCCGGCGTTGCAAGGGAATCATTTTGGGAAATTGGGTTTAATGTACCATCTATTGCTTGTTTGACGGTTCGTAATAGCAAGGCAGAACCTATTTGACTCATTTTTTCTGAAAGAGTGCCAAAATCGTATTCTGGAATAATTTCAACTTTTTCTTGAAGAAGAATATCGCCTGCATCCACTTTTGGTTTTAATAGAAACGTAGTTAATCCGGTTTCAGTATCTCCATTCATCAGAGAATGTTGAATGGGCGCAGCTCCTCTATAAGCCGGTAAAAGTGAACCATGAAGATTGATTGATCCGTCTTTGGGAACTACAAGTAATTCTTTAGGCAAAATCTTAAAGGCAACGACAACAAAAAGATCAGGATTTAATTCGGAAATATCATTAACGAATTGTGAATCTGAAAGAGAGTGCGGCTGAAGTAATGGTAAATCTAAATCTTGTGCACATAATGATACAGGTTGTTCCTGTTTGTATTGTCCCCTACCTTTTCGTTTTGGCGGATCAGTGACAATTGCAAGAGGGCTGATGCCATTTTCAACTAATTTTGAAAGAGACGGAACAGCAAACTGCGGGTTTCCCATGAATATAATTTTCATCGTAATTCCCTGAATCGATTATGAGTTTGAGTAAAGGGTTGCAGTTCTAATGTAATTCTATTGTCCTGCTAAAATGGTTTTTTCTGCCTGTTTTATCTCATTTAATTGCTTCCGATGCTGCATTCGGACAAGTTTACTGACATGATCAATAATTAAATTTCCGTTTAAATGATCTATTTCATGCTGGATGACCCGTGCTAACAATCCATCAAAATAATTTTCGTACGAATCGCCATTAATATCTTGATAACGAAAACGAATCCGCTCTGCGCGATTGAATTCGAGTCTGACATCCGGGACTGATAAACAACCTTCTTCCATAAGATATTCCCCGTCTCGTTCCAGAATTTCACCATTCACAAAAACATGTGGAACATCATCTTCTTCTGTATGTGAAATATCAATAACACAGAGATTCAAATCCAAGCCAACCTGATTCCCGGCCAAACCAATTCCTTCTTTTTCATACATCGTATCGAACATGTCATCTACAATTTTAGGAATACCAGAAAAATCTGTTACTTGATTACATTTTTTCCTAAGGATAGGATTCCCAAGTTTTGTAACGGGGATAACTGCCATTATGTCTGAGTTTCCACTGCCGTTGTATCCTCTTCCGATACTTTTTCACTTAATCCGGCGATAGAAGACCGATTAAAGGTTAGTTCAAGATTCTTATCTACTTTCAAAATCACTTGTTTCCCTTTATTCTTGAAGCGCGCAATAGAACCATGAAGACCGCTAATTGTAACCACTCGATCACCTTTATTGAGCGATTCAAGCATTTCACGCTTTTCTTTTTGCCTCTTCGACTGGGGGCGAATCATTAAAAAATACATGATTAAAATAATTAATAAAAAAGGGAAGAATGCAGCGATTCCGCCGCTACCTTCCTGTCCATTTTGTGCCATTCCGTATAATATGTCCACATTTTACTCCGTTATTTTGAGTGCAGAAATTAGCAGTGTTGGTAAGGTTTCACAATGAAATGTGGATAATCAAAAACTATTGCCTCTTAACCCTTAAAATTGACAAGTTTTTTTTCCACACGTAACAATGCACAAACTCATAATTGCACTACTTAGGATGAGAAAAAGTACATTGGAACGAAATGATGAACAAAGCGATTCATTTTAAAACAAATGTTCCGCAACGATTCGTTAACACATATTTGCAATCCTTTGCACATTGAGTTTTCTGTTTAGTTTTTTATTACTACTGCTAATTTAATTTCAAAAACAGTTCCCTGATTTTTATCAGAATTTACAATCCGAATTGATCCTTTGTGAATATCTTGAATAATGCGTTGCGTTAAAGATAATCCCAAGCCCCATCCGCCGGCTTTGCTGCTGAAACCGGGACGGAATACATTTTTCCAGTCTCGTTTTGGAATTCCCTTACCTGTATCGGTAATGGTGATTACGACATCAGTAAGATCAAAATTAACTTCAATTGAAATACTGCCTTTTGCATTTTCTAAAGAATCTATTCCATTCTTAATCAGGTTTTCAAACGCCCAAGAAAGTAAGGTTACATTACCCCGAATGACAATATCGTTCCCCTGTTTTGGTTTGATATTAATTTCAATACTTTCAGATCTTACGCGCTGATTCAAATAATCAATAACCGTTTTAAGCATTTTCATAATATCAACAGTTTCTTCGGTTGGTTTAGATCCAATTTTACTAAATCGATTACTTACATCTTCAAGTCTTTGAATATCTCGATCCATTTCTGTTATAATTTTCGGATCGCTGGACTCTCTGAGACGATCTACCCAACCCATAAGCGCGGAAACAGGCGTGCCAAGCTGATGTGCCGTTTCGCGGGCCATCCCTACCCAAATGCTTCTTTTTTCGCTGTTACGAATGACAGAAAACCCGATGAACCCCAATAGGATAAAAATGGTGACTGCACCAATTTCCAAAAACGGCAACCACTCTAATCTCTTAATCAAAATAGAATCGCCATAGTGCAGGTAACCTATCGCAATCCGTTCATTTGTTTCGGGATGCATGTAGGTCAATGGAATAGGTTGATTTTGACTATCCATCTCTTCCTGATGTTTCCGTGCATCCTTGACAGATAAGCCATCGGGAAGATTTTTCCAATCCAATGGAGTATGTTTACCATCAGAATAAATAAGGGGGAATTGCACTCGTTTTATTATCTTATCAAAAATGAAGCTTAAATTTTCATCGCTCTCGCTCTCCACTGTACTCGCAATAATTTCAGCATAAAGCTGGACAACTTCCTTATTGTTTGCCCTCAATCGGTCCACCACAGATTGGGAATACAGCAGCAATCCTGAAACAAGAACAATACCTAAAATAAATAGCCCTGCTTTGATATTGACAGAATGTCGGTAGGGTTGCATTAGCGTTTACTTAATTTATTTCTGGTAAATGAAATGATGGATTTGATTCCATTAATTTCTCGCTCGCCGACAATACGAAATACCCATAATAAGATTGGGAAACTCAGAATTCCAATCACTCTCAAAACCAGTTCAGTTTCATTCCAATAATTTCCAGAAATTTTAACGCCCGCTATGATAGCAGCTGTCAATGCCCCTACTTTTCCAATACGCATCCAGCCCCAGTCCATCGGTGCAATTTTCTTGGTTAAAATATATACGGAACTAGTAAAAATAAAATACGAAAGAACGGTTGATGCTACCGCACCGTCAATTCCATAATTTTTGATGAGGATATAATTGAAGATTAGGCAAACTGTTATTCCAGCTACAGCTACTTTTCCAAGCAAATCTGTTCTGTCTTTCAGTGCAATCAACGGAGTAAAAAACGGACGGAAACCGCTAATGAGATAGGCTGCTGCAACCAAAGGTACTATATAAGTGGCTTCTAAATATTCCGCACTGGAAATCCATGCAATAACGGGCCGAATAAAAAAGGTGATACCGAGAATTATAAAACACCCAATAACGGAATAATAAAAAAGTGTATCTTTATAAATCGGTTGCAATTCATCCTGCAATCCCTGTTTGTAAATCATGGGAAGTAAACTCCGCTGAAGCGGAACAACCAGAAACATATTTATCAGCATTCCGAATTTATAGTTAATACTGTAAATACCGATCATACTCAGGGGAACAAACATATTTAAAAAGAAGCGGTCGGAAAGAGTTAAAATGGGTGTAGCGAGTCCGAGAAAGATGAGGGGGAAACCGAAAATGATAAGCTGTCTGAATACTTTTATGGAAGGCAGGCAAAAATAACTTTTGATCAAATATAGAGAACTATAAATAAATGCTGATAATGTAACAAAAACTTTTGCATATATTATACCATGCAAACCCATTTTCTGGAATACAGTTAAATAAATTGTCAGTACAAGAGTTAGGATTAATTGAGAAATTGAAAAAGTAATATAATAGACTGGCCGATTTTCAAATTGTAATTGAAATAATAAAAATTGTCCTCCTAACTGACAAAAAATCCCTAACAAAATCCATGTGACCAAATTGGCAAATTCCGGAGTATTAAGTCCTAAAAATAATGCTAAGTAGTGTTTATATTTAAAAAGTACGAGGAATAAAAAGAAAGCTAAACATAGAAGACCGACCCATCCTGAGAATACAATTTTATTTTTTTCAATACGCTGTGCATTTTTAAGTCGTTTCCAAATAGATTGAATCAACCCCGATAAAAGGAAAAGAATTAGAAAAGATTCTAATAATTCAATTAATGCAATACTCCCAACTTCTGCAAGAGATAAATATTTTACATAAACCGGGATTAAGAGAAAGGCAGTAATTTTATTTAAAATATTTCCTAACCCATATACTGCGGTGGTTTTTCCAAATTCTAATATTTGGCGGCGTACCATTATTATGACAAAATGGTAAATTTCATTTATAAATCAACTTCACACTTTTATTATTTCGAGTAAGCATTTCCTTTCGAGAAATAGCCTTAGAATTGGACGAATTCCTCTGAAGTATCCAATTAACGGGCGCCCGGACATTTTATAATCCATCCGTTTTATTTTAAATCCTGCCCGGTTGATAAGATTCTCTAACTCTTCTTTACTAAATTCATGGAAATGGTATTTGTACCACATAAAATGCGGTCGTCTTTTCGGAGTGCTTAAATACAAAGTACCACCATCAACTAATACCTTATTTATCTCGAGCAATAAGTGTAGAGGATTAAATAAATGTTCCACTACTTCGAAACAAAATACTGTATCAAAGGTCCCATTTAATTTTTCAATATCCAAGTCAATATCGGTTTGACTAATATTGATATTATAATTTGATGATAATTTTTCCGATACAGGGTTTTCATCACCTATATCTAGCACCTGACCAAAATCTTTTTTTTCTCCAATAAAATCTTTAATTGTTGTGAAGTCTTTTTTTGAATGTCTTTCTACATCAGTATGCTCAAAACTATATGCATATGGGCTTAATATTTTAGAATCTTTGTCCGTATTCATTTTTTTCAATTATTGTTATGAAAATTTTCTTAAATCACTTTCAGACATCATTTCTACCAATTCTTCGAATGATACTTCTGGTTCCCAACCAAGGACAGCCTTAGCCTTACTTGGATTACCAAGTAGTTCCACTACATCGGCCGGCCGAAAGAATTTGGGGTTTATCTTGATGATCATGGTGTTTGTTTTCCTGTCAATTCCCCGCTCTTCAATTCCTTTCCCCTCCCACATCAAATCAAACCCAAAATGAGGAGCGGCAGCGTTTACAAAATCCCTTACAGAAAAATTTGTCCCCGTAGCAAGTACATATTCATCTGGTACATCATGTTGCATCATTTGCCACATTCCTTTCACAAAATCTCCCGAAAATCCCCAGTCTCTTTTGGCATCAAGGTTCCCCAACTCGAGAACATTTTGAGTCCCTGTCTTGATTTTTGCCAAACTTGAAGTAATCTTACGGGTTACAAATTCTTCGCCCCTTAGGGGGGATTCGTGATTAAATAAAATTCCGGACACAGTGAACATTTCATAGGATTCACGATAATTTACGGCAATCCAGTGCCCAAATAATTTTGATACAGCGTATGGGCTTCGGGGATAAAAAGGAGTGTTTTCATTTTGAGGTGTTTCTAATGCTTTCCCAAACATTTCAGAACTTGAAGCCTGATAGAACTTTATTTTGGGATTTATATTTCTGATCCCTTCTAAAATACGGCAAACTCCCAGAGCAGTAACATCCGCGGTCATCGTTGGTAATTCAAAGGAAGCGGCAACAAATGACTGCGCGGCGAGATTGTATATTTCATCAAATTCAAATTTTTCTATGGTTCTGTATATGTTTGTTAATTCAGACAATTCAAAATTGATCAATTCAATATCATTCCGAATCCCTAATTCTTCCAATCTCCATAATGATCCTCTGGATGTCCTGCGGTCACCACCAATCACTCTATATCCATTTTCAAGTAAAAATTTTGATAAATAGGCTCCATCCTGTCCTGAGATGCCGGTAATTAATGCAGTTTTTTTCATTACTTCTCCAATAATTATTAAGTTAAAATGAGTTCATTTATCCTTGACAAACAAACATTTTATAAGGTTACTAAATCAAGGTGTTTAATGAGCTGAAATTGGTCTTCAATGCTCATAGTTTCCAATCTTTTCTCTAAAGGATAAAAACATGTATTTGGAGTTTCAACGGAAAAAATAAATTCAAAAATTTTCAGTAAATCATTTCGCAAAAAAATTGCATTTGTACCCATAGAATCACAACAAATAAGAGAATATCCTTTTTTATTCCCCAATTTATTGAGAGCTGAAAGTGACGCTCCATGGTAATATCCGCTTTTATGTTTATTAAACCGCTCAAAATTTGGATCATAGGGTACTGTTACTGATTCGTCTGGACCAAAACTGGCATTGTATTCAATGATTACAGCACGTGGGGAAATACATTCAATTGCATTCCATACCCAATAATCATTTCCATCGATATCAATCGATAATAGGTCAATTTCAGAATTCATTCCGCTTTCCAGTAAGATACTATCAATGTTTTCAACCGTTACCCAGCAATTTTTAACCTCTACGGTATTATCTGCGCAAATATTATTATAAAAAGACCTCGCTACATTTACCTTATCCATTGATCCATCAATAAGAACACCATTCCAATGATAATTTTCAATCAGATTTCGTGAATTACATTCTGTGCCATTTCCGATGCCAATTTCAACAATCGATTTGTTCGTAGTACCAATACAAGAAAAAATGTACAATAATAAACCGTCCTCACCATTCTGAGAGTAAATTTGAAACTCTTTTCCCTTTAGTTTATCTTTTTGTCGTTTATCTGATCCTAATTTTTCAAAATTAGAATTCAAAAGGTTGATCACATTTTTTTCTAATTGCTCAATTTTCTTTTGAGATTGTTTAAAATTATTAATTATCCGGTACCATCTTTGTACTCGAGTTTTCGTACGCATAATGTTATTTAAGTAATGTCATTAAATTATCTGTAAAAATTCGACAAAAATTATTTTCATCAAACTCCCTAACACGCTCCTGTAAACTCTTAATCAATTTTGAATAATCCTCGGAATTTATTTTACTTTTTGCTTTCAACCTTTTAGAACCTTCATCAATAGAACGGAACATCAATTCTGGATTGTTGACAATTTCATTGGATCCTCCTGAGGCATGGACTAGCGGAATACATCCATGCAGAATTGCTTCAACAGTTCCAAGCCCGAATGGCTCATCTTTCATTGTGTGTAAAAAAAACTTTGATTCAATTAAGATTTTTTCCAATTCTTCAGAAGTTGCATTTTTAACTAATCTTACATTAGAAATTTTACGTCCTCTGATGAGAGATTCACAATCATTAAAATAGTTATTGGATTGAGAATTTGGTGTATAACCACAAATATTAAATAATAGGTGAGGATTTTTTTGGGCAATTTTAATTTGAGAAATTTGATCTTTATTCGTATCAAATCTACCGATTGAAACAACAAAATTTTTTTTATTAAAAAAATCTGTAAGTTTCTTTTTTTTGAATGTTATAGGTGGGTATATCAATTCAATTTGATCCTGGGGATATTGAAAAACTTTTTGAATAGCACAAATTGTAAATTGGGAAATTCCTAATATCTTATTTTTGTGTATCGGTTTTGGATGAATGGAATACAATTTTCTGAAAAACCAATTTGATATACTATGTTTATAAACGCTATTAGTATATTTTTTCAAAACCCGTGCTTCTCTAGGAAAATATATAAAATGAAGAAAATATTTTCCGTTTTTAATTCCAGACATAGTATTGTTTGAATTTATGATTAAATCATATTCCGTATTCATCTTGTCCATAATTTTATTCATTTTAATGTATTTATATTCACCTAATCCCTTGTTCCATGCATTAATAATTCTAATATTTGCATTCAAAGGAACATGATGCATATTTTCTAAATCTTTGCTTTTAAAACTGTTTCTATAGGATATCCAATCTGGAGTGATTCCCATGGCATTAAGACATTCCGTCATATAAGCTATAACCCGAATTCTTCCGCCCTGTGAAATCGTATTTTGATAGATAGCTACTTTCTTCATTTTTTTATTATGAAAAATACCCATACTTAAATCCCAAGGGAGCCACAACGTTTAATTCATTTTTCTGATTGTCAGTCCAATCTTCGTAAGTTGGGAATTGTCCTTTTCGCTGAACATTCTCAGGTTTACGAATGATTTTATCTATTTGATTATTTTGAATAGAGTCCAATTCGCAAAACGCACAAATATTTTGGAAAAACTTAGGATCGCTAAATAAACCTTCAGCTTTACAATTATATATATTTTCTTTAGGAATCACATTTTTCCAATTTTCAATTATAGTGTTAGTTTCATTCCATAACCAGCCAATTTTTTGAATATCAGAATAAGATTCCCATTTCTGAACATCATTCAACAAAATTCGTCCATCATCATAATCATGGCCATTGTAATATTTTCGTCTTATCCCGCTTCTCACAAAATCACCTGGATGGCGAACCAAATGAATAAATCGACTGTTTGGGAATATTGAATAAATTGCATCAGCAAAAAATGAGATTTGATTGTTCGTCTCTATGTATCGTTTATCCTTCAAAAAAGCATCTTTCAATAATTCATAACGCGCACCAATAAATGCTGATTTCCGTAACTCAATTCCTAATTGCATCTTTTCATATACATACCGCGATGCATATACCATCTGTGGATGCGGTTCATGAAATACGTCACCTTCTTTGGTAGCTTCGAAGAGTTTGGTCAATAATTTGGTCCCACACCTTCCTGTAGATAAAACAAAAACAGGGTTCGATTCATTAAAAATTTGTGATGATAAATGTTGATAATCCCTTATTTCCTTTTCCAAATATTTTTTATCCGAGAAATAGTTTGCCATAGCTTCTATTTTACTCTTAATTCTCAATTTTAAACTCCATTCTATTAATTGTTGTATTTAATACTATTGATAAAATTATGCAGATGATTTTTTATCGAAGTAATCTCTGCATTCTGTAACAAACAATATTTCAAAATATCATAATAAACATTAAACCATTCTTTATATTTGAACCCGCTTAACGTGTTGTTATGCCAATTGATAACCAAATAACCGTTCCACTTCCTTACTTCATCAACGAGATCTTTTACTTTCTCCAAACTTTCATCAGGTCTAAGTCCCATATAATACGACTGCATTAGTGTTTTATCCATCACATTCATAGGGAATTCCCAAAAAGAAAAAGGTGTTTCATTTTCAAAATCATAAGGATTAAACGGGAAACAATAACCATTTCTAAAGCCGATAGATTCGGGAAACCCGAGCGTAGAATCGTACATAATTTTTACTTTATCCAAAACTTTCCATGAAAACGGTTGGCTCATCATAAGATAATGGAATCTCCCTCCAATTTCTCCTAATTTGAACTTATTGATTTCATTTTTCAACATTTTTGCGTCGTAGGCGCTACCAATACTACCATGAATCCCTATTTCCCAATCATTTGATTCAAGGGTTTTCAATACTGATTGCATTTTATTTGATGAAAGGTCATAATCCGCATTCGGATATTTGTTAGTTTTCTGGTTAGTTGGAATAAAGTAAAATGATGATTTAATATCCAATTCATTTTCTAACCTCATTATTTTATCAAAATTAAACCAAATATCTTTGTTGGTTATTCTGCTTATCACATTTTTAATTGCTCGTACTGGGTTCCCTTCAATTAACATCCGGGAATTATCCTCTAACCATCCACTAGTACACTGATCAACATCGTGAGTTAAACCTACCTTGAACTGATTTTTTTGTATGGAAGAATCATGGCCATTTTTTTCATATAATTTATCAATGGCTTGATTGAGAATATCGAAATAATAATTTACTACTGGTAAAGTTTCGATTCTTAGATCTTTTATAATACTTGATTCAAAAGGAAATCTACCCATCGAATCTGCATCAGATTGAATATGTTCTTGCCAACAGGATAGAAAATAAAATGCGTTCAGTAAGACATCTGCATGTAATGAAACACTATTACCATTGGTCGAGTTCACAATTAGGTTTTGCACGTTTTGATGAAAAAGGATTGGAAGTTTTACATCCTTCCAAAAAATGTGTGTTATATTTTCTGGAATTCCTTTTTTTTGTGAGAAAAAATCAATTTCCTCGATTGGCGTTATGATAATTGAATTTCCGGTTTCGATTCCGTAACTAATTGTTAAATTTTGAGGAATTTTGTAATGGTTACAAAAAGTATCCAACACATATCGAATCTTTTTCTCTAAATGAGAATATTGATCATTAATATTTAACTGAAATCTTGATTTTTTTTCATTCATTAATTATTTTTATGGGATATTTAGAATACAAAAACGATACAATATTTTTCAAAGAAGGATCTCAATTTCATTCAACCCTCTCTCCTTTTTTATCCACTTTCCCAACAACACGTCCCGGATTCCCCACAATAAGTGCAAATGCAGGAACATCCTTTGTAACAACAGCACCTGACCCAATCATTGCATATTCCCCAATGGTTACGCCACAGACAATGGTTGCATTTGCG
>JABIDL010000015.1 GCA_018651745.1 Candidatus Neomarinimicrobiota bacterium
CCGGGTCGCTTTGGGGAAAAGCCAAACCCTGAATCAGAAAAACAGTTATAATAAAATAGGTGAATTTTGAAAGTGGTTTTATTTTCATGCTTCCTGCTCTTGTTTTTTATTCATGAGAGAAATGATATCCAGCTTGGACTGCAGCTCTTCACTGAACTGATTGATGTTCTTTTGTTCAAATATTTTTGAGATTTCTGTTTTAGCCTTACCCCAATCATGGTGAACGGGACACGGACTTTCATCTGAACAAAATGGAAATCCAATAATACATCCTTCTAAAAATCCGTCGCCATCAATAATCCGTATAATATGATCTAATGTGATTTTGCTCCCGTTCTGATTGATGACAAATCCACCGTTGATACCTTTATGAGAAAGTATTAAATCGTGTTTAACCAAAATTTGTAAAACTTTTCCCAAAAAGTGGTTTGGGATATCCAACGCGCTTGCAATATCTCGTTGAAAAACTGGACTATTTTTTGGTTGTCCTGCTAAATACATGACCGCCTGAATGGCGTATTGCGACGATTTGGATAGTATGTTTGACATGTTTTCTTTACTTAAAGATAATCAGACCTGTTTGTCTGATGGTAGATATTAAGGAATATAAGATACGTTTATCAAGTTATATTTTTATTTTCATTTTTATTAAAGCTTGAGTTACGAGTTTTCATCTCCAATTTATTATGATAATCAAGGTTCATTTAATATAAAACTGCTCTTTTTGTGGTGTCAATGGTCGCCCCATCCAAAGCGGTCTTCGTAAACTATCTGGATGTGTTTCTCGTTCTTTGGCCCATTCATTCCATTTTTTAAAATGTTCGAATGATTTATTCGTATCCACAAAAACATCCCCATATTTCTCGCCGGATTCCGGCTTGGATATACTCACTTTTTGAAGCCAACAATGGGCACCAGAAATAGGATCAGGATTTGCTGCATGCGTGATATTCTGATGAACACCCCCATCTCTCCACCAAACGCGATTGGTATCAGGATCATCCGTTTCCCAAGGTTCAACCCCTTTCACTGTTTCCATCTTCCACTGTCCATCACCCATGTTTTTAATATCAACCGTATTCGTCATGTAGCGATTTCCCTCATCCTGCTGGCGGCGCCATCTTCCAATATGATGTGAGCAGGCCACTACGCCAGGTTTAATGGATTCTGTCACCCAAACTTTATCCACAAACCAACCAATAGGTGTGGTTATTTTAAGTAAATCTCCATTATCTACGCCAAGGCGTTTTGCATCTTTGGTATGAATCCAAATGGGATTTTTATGGGCAATCTCTGTGAGCCATTTCGCATTAGCAGAGCGAGAATGAATATGAGTAGGTAATCTGAAATTTGGTAATAATACACATTCATTTTTACTCGTGTCCATTTCGTCTGGATGCACATGGCTCTTAATTCGATATCCCGGTGTCGCATGTTCCGGATAACCAAAATCCACCATAGTTTGAGAATAAATTTCTTGTCGTTTAGATGGTGTAGGAAATCCACCAAAACTCTTTCCATCCACTTGAATGCCAACGATATTGCCATCTTTTTCAATTTGGCCGTTCTCTTTCACGGTGGCGCCATTCATAGTGTCTTCATTCACAAGATCTTCATTTTTCACATACACTTCAGGATCCACCATAAAAGCGCCAAACTTTCGCATGTATTCTAATGCAGATAATCCTTCTTTCTCCGCCACTTCTGGCAAGCCATTCGTATGTTCGAAAATGTATTGATAATATTCGTCAACATTGATTTTTTCACCGTCTCGATATGGGCTCATAAAATGCTTCCGAATCCCCAAATCGCCATCTTTGTCAATTCGCCAGGAAAGCTCAATCCAGAATTCATCTTCTTCCCATACTTCACCGGGATTTACTTCATAGGTGAATTCCACTTCTTTTCCATCACGGCGAGCTTTTTCTCTCAATACCGGTTGACGAAATGCAATCCAAACACCCGCTTGCGTTTCGTAAGAATTAATATCATGCCGCTCGGATGCGTGCCCCATGGGCAATACATAATCAGCAAAAAACGCGGTCTCATTCCACGTGGGAGTTAATGCAATATGGCACCCAACTTTTTCTGCATCAGATAACATTTCTATCCAAGAAAATCCATCGGGATAAGTCCACACCGGATTAAATACACGGGTGAAATACACATCCATTGTTCCACGGCCATCTTTGATTAAATGAGGTAAAATTTGGCTCATTTCATAATGCGTGAGCGTATATTCTTTCGGCCAAGCCAATTCATTCCACGCATCCGGTCCTGGTGGCACATCAAAAAATTCCGGATGAAATTTATTCCAAGCACTGGGGGATGTTCCCCCTTCTGTTCCGACAGAGCCAGTGAGCACATTCAGTAAATGAAGCGTCCGAGACACTTGCCATCCACCGAGATTCCCGATAGAAGCGCCACGCCACACATGAGTGGATAATTTACTCCCCGCTTTGCCAACCATCTTCGCCACGCGAATAATTTGATCTGCATCAATTTGCGCTTCTTTTGCTGCATATTCCGGTGTGAATTCTGCCCATTCTTCACTCAATCGTTTGATGAATTGATCAAACTCAATCGAGTCGTCCGGATGCAAATTCTTGAGATAATCATCCCAATTCACCCAGTTTTCCATATAATGACGATCATACAAGCCTTCGTCTAAAATAATTTTTGCCATAGCCAAATAAACGGCCGATTCACTGCCGGGATAGGTAGGCATCCATTCATCCGCCATAGACGCTGTATTGGATAGACGCGGATCCATCACAATGAGCTTGGCCCCTTTCATCATACCTTCCATAATGCGTTGGGCATGTGGATTAAAATAATGTCCCGTTTCCAAATGAGACGACGCGAGTAAAATAACTTCCGCATTGGTATGGTCCGGACTTGGACGATCGTATTTATGCCACATAGCATAACCGGCACGCGCACCAGCCGAACAAATATTTGTGTGGGAATTATGGCCATCCACTCCCCACGCTTTTAACACCCGTTCTGCATATCCTTCATGCCCGGGGCGTCCCACATGGTAAACAACTTTTTCTTTACTTTTCCGTAAAGATTTAGCAATTTTTTCTGAAATTTCGTCCAATGCTTGATCCCAAGTGATGCGTTCCCACTTGCCTTCGCCTCGCTCACCCACTCGTTTCATGGGATATAAAATCCGTTCCGTATCATTTATTTGGTTGATGGTTGCGGGACCTTTTGCGCAATTCCGTCCGCGACTCCCGGGATGATGTGGATTTCCTTCAAATTTCCGAACTTCATTTGAATCTTTATCAATATAAGCCAAAAGACCGCACGCTGATTCGCAATTGAAACAAGTGGTAGGCACTATGGAATAATGTCGTTCTTTTTTCTCCGGCCACGCTTTTGGGTCTAATTCTGTAAAATCATTCCATTCATCCGGTTCAGGGTATTTATACAATTCCCGGGGACCTTCCATAGCAAATTCTTCGGACCAATCAGGTCGGTCTGATATTTTAGGAATAAGTCCTAATGATTCTGAAAATGTTTCTATCCAACTACGTTTCATATTTTTATCCTGCCACTAAGGCACGAAGACACAAAGTTATTATGATTCTTTCTTCGTTCTTTGTTGTCTTTCTGGTTATTTCTATAAAATGATTCTCTTAATTCCATTTTTAATCAATGGGACATTAAAATTGATTAAAAAGCCCAATCGCTTATCCATTAATTTTAAATGGCTTAATACTTGTGCTTGCCAAACTGTATTCATTTCATCAACAGCTTTTAATTCACAAATAATCTGTCCTTCAACGAAAACATCTAATCTTAATCCTTCATCAAAAGTTATCCCATCATAAACAATAGGGATCTCGACCTGACGTTTTACTTTTAACCCACGCTTTCTTAATTCATGGCAAAATGCAATTTCATAAATTTTTTCTAATAATCCTGGACCAAGATTCTTATGAACCGAAAATGCTGAATCCACTATTTTGGAAGCAATATCTTCTGTTTTAGCCGATAATTTTGTATGGTGTTTTTTATCCATTTTTTCTTCGTGTTTTTGTGTCTTCGTGGCTAACTCAACTTAATGGTATCATTTGCGGCACACGAATCCTCACAAATTCTGTTAAATAAATTCCAATTAATGCACATCCACTCGCAATTAAAGTCATACTTGGATAATTATTCAGCAACACGATTGGCATTACACTTCCTATCACAATTCCTGCCCAGAAATATTTGGAATAATATCCTTTTGTCATGAGCTGGATGGCTTTTTTTGTATCGGGCGTATCATGGGGCAATAAAATTTCTTTCGACATGATAATACTATTCGCAACAATGGCCCATAATAATGTATCGGCCATGGATGGAATCAATTCCGGCGATATGAACATGAGTGAAACTGTCCCTGCCATGACGGCGTGAACCAACATGTGAACGGCTGACAATTCAGTGGACTGCCATAAATCTCTCGATCGAGCTTGACCAAATAAGAACGCAGTATAAACCGCACCAAGTATGGCAAAAATGGCACCAACTGCCCATAACCAAGTCCAACCAAGTCCAAAATAATAATCAACGAATTTCAATGTGACCAGTCCGCCAAATCCTGTAATAATGTAAGCACCACGAACCAGCCATGATTTCCACTGTGGACGAAGTAATACATATAAGAATCGATCGGGTCGATCTAAATCTTTCACTAAAAATGCACCCGTTAATCCCATAAATATCAATGTAGTTATGAGTCCTGCCAATTCAGTGGACGGATCAATACTTCCATTTAAATATTGCCATATTGCCATCATTAAGAATGTGCCCGTGGCAATGGCTTTTGTCCAGACATAGGCAGGCACTTCCCATCCCCAAAGGACACCCTTACTTGGTGAATCATACACTCGCCGTGCTTTTTGCGAATCCATATCTTCTTGAATTTCTTTCGCTACATTATCGATGGCACGTTGGTCAATGGGTTTACCAGATCTGGCCGAATTCTCCATAGCCAATTGGACTAATAAATTTCCCGTATCTGAATCCGCCAATCTCTGATCGGCATATTTCGCATAATGTCCCACACCCGCTGATTGCTCTGACCATAAATATTTTCCATCTCGTTCTGTAGCATTGGGATCCAACATTTCTTTCGTCCCGTTCACATAATACAAATTGGGGTCAGTCATTTTTTCCGGTTTCCGCGTCATTGTTTCTTCATTGGCTACCAGTTGAGCAATTTTTGAATTCGTATCATCTAAATCACCGGAAACAATCGCTTCTACAGGACATACCACCACACAAGCCGGTTCGTAACCACCATCAACACGATGGGCGCAATAATTACATTTCGCTGCAGTATTTGTATTTGGGTCGATATACAATGCATCATAGGGACACGCCTGCATGCACGATTTACATCCGATGCAGCGATCGTTGTCAAAATCAACAATACCATCAGCTCGAGTATGAAGCGCCGTCGTTGGGCATATTTCTACACAAGGTGCATCCGCACAATGGTTGCATCTATGAACTGAAAATTCCCGAGTATTATTGGGGTATTCCCCTTTTTCAATATATTTCACATGGGTGCGATTAACACCAATAGGAACATCGTGCTCACTTTTGCAAGCAACGGTGCAGGCATGACAGCCAATGCACATTCTATTATCTATTACAAATCCGTAATTCATATTTTTTGCCATAAAGACTCAAAGACACAAAAGACTAAAATATTTAAAAACTATTTTATGAATCTTCAAACTATTTTGGGCTTTTTCTTTTTATTTAATTCCTATTGATTATCTTTTATTCGTGTCTTGGAGCCTTCGTGGCTAATCAATCTTCAAATAGGTCTTCAATACTTCCAGAAATAATCCCCGGAATCATGGTGTATTTTGCAAAGGCTGCATAGCCCGAATCCCAATAATACAATTGCATCCGCCACATTTGCCCGTATTGAACCGCTTTTACTTTACGTCCATCTTTATACGCGATTATTTCAACAGGGTGGGCCGATGTATGATCAATTCCAGGTAATGGAGAATCATTAGATTTACCATTGCTCCTGAAATCAGAATTAATGCTGGTAGTTCGATTTTCTGTATAATCATTCGTAACTCCGAAATAAACAGCATCTTTAAAATCAATTTTAGAAATAATTCGCCAACCATCACATTCTTCTGGACCACCATCTTTACTACCATTGATAATTGATTCTACTTTTGAGACAGCGGCTTCCATTGTTTTTTCTTTAAACAATACATCCTGCGAACTTTCCCAATTTCTCCACATAGCCATCATTTTAGCGGGACCATCCCCATTAAAATCATTCAAATCATCTTCATCTCTTAAAGGTGGTTGTTGTTCAGACACAACTTGACCCGGAACATTCGCAACGACAGCTTTCATTTCATCAGCTACACTCTTTGCACTGTTGAGTAAGGCTGTATATGATTTTGAATCTTCATAAAAAACCATAGCATGCGCTACTGGGTTTGTCATATTAATGTATGTTTTACGGCCTTTCCCATATTCATAAATTGCGACACGTAACACTTGAGCTGAAATGGTATTTGGTTCTTCATTTTCAGCTACTTTCATGTAATTTGGGGACGTCAATAAATATAACCGAGATTTCTGCCCATCTATATCGGATGAATTAAAATCATATTTTGAATGAAGCGTTAAGTTGGATTCACCCAATGCAGTTTCAAATGCTATCGTCGTTTCTTCAAAAGAGCCGGATGCGTTCAATATTTTTTCGAAAATGCCAATATCCGGACCGGCAAAAAGAAGTTGGCAAAGTGTAAAAATGATTAATGGAATTCTCATAAGGATTCTCCTTTATTTAAATGAATGATGATACGAAACTAACCGTATAACTCTTTTGCTTTTTTGGCTGCTTTAGCTTCTTCTTCTGAATATCCTTTCCCTGACCAAAGCATATCGTAATTTATGGTTACAACGCCATCATGTGGAAATCCCGGTATTAATTCAGCCATTTTTTTACTCCTTGTATGTTCTTATAACCAATGAAACCCATGATCCAATCCCCACTGTTTCGCTGAGACATCTCCCCAATAGGCGGATTGCCTAAAGAAATGAGTCGCTTCATCAAGTTGGTTTTTTGCTTCATAAATGGCTCCAAGACAATTGTATGATTTTGTATGTTTTTCATTTAATTCTATGGCTTGATTATAAGCAATAATCGCCTTTTCTTTCAGATTCAATTTTTCAAAAGTTTGTCCAAGTTGATAATGGGGCTTTGCATTTTTTAATTCAATATGTGTAGCATTTTTATATGAATCTAATGCTTGTTCAAATTCTCCATTTTTATAGTGAGCCAATCCTTTTTTCATAAATGCTCTATAATGGTTTGGATAAAGTTTAACGACTTCATTATAGGCATAAATTGCATTTTCATACTGACCTATATTTTGGAATGTATTCCCCAACGCATACAATGCTCTACCATGATATGCATCAAGTTTCAAGCAAGATTGATATGAGACAATCGCTTTGTCTAATTCTCGATTATGCACATGAGTGTTTCCGAGATTATACCAAGCATTGGCATAATTTGGATTTATCTCGATGGCTTTATTAAAGGATTCTATTGCCTGATTAAACCGACTGTCCGCATCATAGGTTACGCCCAAATTATTCATGGCTTCTGTATGGTTGGATTTCAATGAAATAGCTTTTTCGTAATGATGGACAGAAGATGTATAATCTTTTTTTCGGTAAAAACAATTTCCTAAATAATATTGACATTGTGCATTATGGGGTTGAAGAGCATAAGCTTCATTAAAATAATGAATAGCATTGTCAAATCGTTTGCCACGATAAGCAAATAAGCCTTTTTGAAACCAATCCATGGATTCCAATGCATCATGGCTTTCTTGGGTATTGGGACTTGGCAAAGATTCATCCAATAAACTATTTGTAATGGCAAATACATTAGACAATACATGAATGTCTGTGGTTTCTACATAAGCGATGGCATTGGGTTGTGATTTATTCATTATTTCTAACCCCTTTGTGTTTCCCCTGTGACAGGGGAAAAAGATCTAATTTTCAATTGAAATCCTTTTTTATCTCCCCTGCAATAGGGGAGAATTAAAGTGGGGTTATAATAGATAAATACACCAAATTTCATATGATGGAGCTTTGTTCTATATGTTGAATTTCTTGTTCAAGTTTCCGTTTCTTTTCTTCGAAATATTCATCCCAATCGTCCAGAAGAACAACTTGAATAAATGCTTGTGAATCTTTCAATTCTTTTAAATCAGATTTAACGATATTCAATTGTGATTTAAGCCTGACAATTTCCATCTGTATTTTTTTCATGTCTTGGCTCGTTGGTGAAGATACATTTATCTGTTTTTCGTTCTCTAATGATTCCCATATCTCCCGAACGCGATTTAAATCATTCTGGTTATAAGCCGATTTAAGCTCATGAAAAGCCGCACCCGCTTCGTCTTCTAAATCATCTTCCACCATATCCGGATGACAACATTTACTTGCTTTTCTGAAAAGGTCTTTTAATTCCGTCTGTTCATCGTCCGATAAGTTCCATTGAGACTCTATTTGCGCCGCATCAAATATTTTCTGATAATCATGGAATGCTTTTCCGGCTTTATCATAAGCATGTTTCCATTCAAAATCTGTATCAGCTTTTTTCTTTAATTTATCTTTCCGCAGGGTGAGTAATTGAATGATAAGTCGACCGCATTCCTGTTGATGGCGAATATTGAAATCGTGAATAAGCTTATCTAATTCAGTTTTTTCACTCTCTCTTTCCCCTAATTCTTCCCGAAGATATTCAATTTCTTTTAACCCGGATTTGATTTCAGGATTTTGCACATGAATAAGTGTGTCAGTATTCATTTTGATCGTTTAGTCGGATTAATATATAACTGCCACGAAGTCTCAAAGACACAAAGGATTATTAATTTATTCAAATTTTTTCTTCGACCCCTTGTGCCTTTGTTGCTATTTTAATTTCATTAACTCTTTTATGAATTTCAGGAAGATGTTTTACACCATTTTCATAATCTACCAATCGATTGATAAGATAAAATAAATACATACTTGTAAGCCAATTGGTGAATTCCTGTTTTGATCTCAAATGTTTTTTCATATTCAGCATCACCCAAGAAAAATGCTGCCATACATCCAGGCAGGATTCACATGAACGATCAATGCCAGTGCAACATCGTCTTGTTGTTTTGAAATCAGAATTATACGCTCGAAAATGGGGACTGTATGGATTCCCATTTTTCATTCGATCTGCATATTCCGGTAGATTTGTGCTGACGGTTGTGCATACATCATATCCCCATTGTTGACCATACAGTTCACCGGTGGAAATCACGTTAGTTAAATAGGATGATAAATAAATAAAATTCGGATAGCGCTGAATCACTTTATCAATTTCTTCTCTTACATTGTCAAATCCTTGACGATGATCCAAAGCACCACCCAGATTGTCTATATCACTGTAAAAATTAAACAACACTCTATTTCCATTCGCCACGCACTCATCCACCACCGATGCGATTTCGTGGGCATTTCCCGCAGAAACAGTATAATACCAAAAAGCTCGTGAATCATTTTTATAATTATCTAATGCAATGGAAAACAAATCACGCTTACCCTTATTTCGCAATTGTGAATCCGTTTCATGATTTCCCCAAATAGACACACCAATAGGCATATTTTCAAATCCATCTATTGGAATTGGAATGATGCCATTTGTAGATACATTCATTTTGAAATTGTCATAAATCTTTTTGAGTCTATCCAATCTTAAGCTGGGTTCACCCCCAACAATGGTCACAAAATTCGTCCCCCGTTCCAATTCTTTTTCAATAAATGAATCAAATTGGCTTTCGTCTGAAGGCGTTTTTACTTTATCCATTTCTTCAGAAAAATAATAACATCCCGCACATCGGATATTGCACTCGTCCGTTAAATCCAATGAGATAGATTTCATAGCTCCTGCTTGTCGAATCTCTTTATACAGCCGATTCAAAAACGGGTCTTGAAGGTAAGGTTTTAACGAATTCATTTAAAAACTTTCATAGACAGGATAACAGGATTTACAAGATGGTAAAAAAATATTCTTTTTATGTTTTTTCCTGTTCATCCAGTTAATTCCGTCAATTTATATATTGTTTCCCAGGCAATTTATTTTCCAATTCGGAATTTCCATTATCCAATTTTGCAGAATAAATTTTTCCATCTTCCACTCTGAAATTTCCCATTACTTTTTCCCCAGCTATATCAATTTCATCATAATGAATAAATACATTTCGGGCAATTTTTAATGGTTTTCGTTTGGATGAGCCATTCCCATCATCTATGGAATTCAAAAATGATTCTGACCGTAAAACTGCGCCGACTTGTCCCGCTCTCTCAATTTCATCAATGGTCATGCCGCCAGGATTTAGCTTCCTGCCTAAATGTATTTCATATTCGTCTATCAATTGATCTGCCAGTTTATCCATTTTGACCATAGAACCAATGTCATCCAGCGTAATAATATGGTCTTTCATGGCTTCTTTGGCTAATGCGCGAAAGGATTCATTTGGAACACTCCACACGGATGCCATCGTGTCGAAATCAAAATCAAAAAGAATATTTCCCACCACAATGCTCGCTTCGCCTATTTGACCACCACCGATTCCAGCAACTCGTTTTCCATTCATTTCTACTTCATGGCTTCCCACTAATTCTGCCTTTACATCAAAAAAATGTTTTAATGTATTCACGACAGGTGTTAGCATCATTTCATAAACTTTATTCGAATTTGCGGGCACACGACTTTTATGAAAAACGCATTGATAGAACAATTGGCTTGAGTCCAGATAAGTTCCACCACCGCCAACCTTCCTGCGTAAAATGGGAATCTCTTTCTCACCACAAACCTTTCGGTCAAATGTTTCATTTAACTTCTGATGATAACCTAAACAAACATAGGCGTCGGACGGTTGAGAAATGATGATGGTGTCCGGTGTATCTTCAGTCATGAGCTCTGCAACAGTGTGATACACCGCCTGCGTTTGCCATCCGGGAATCCGCCCCATGTGGATTAATCGTATAAATTTTTCGTTCATATTTTTATTCATTCCAAATCCCCCTATTTCCCCCTTTTCTAAAAGGGGGACTTAAAAAGGTATATCTCAAATTCATTTTTGTAATAGTTTCTTTCTTATCCAATTTTCAATATCTTGAAGGACATATTCTAATCCCTGTTTAACTTGATTATCATCAAATCGAATCACTGTAAGACCAAGTGATTCAAGAAAATCTGTTCGCCTTTGATCTTCATTTTCTCGATCATTATGACTCTCACCATCAATTTCTATCACCAATTTTAACTTTGGGCAATAAAAGTCTACAATAAATTCACCAATAGGTCTTTGACGATTAAATTGAAACCCCATCATTTGTTTTTGTTTTAATTGATTCCATAATAATACTTCTGACAATGTAGAATTATTCCGAAGATTTCTTGATAATTGCTTTAATTTTGGATTATAATAAATTTTAGCCATGCAACCAAATAGTCCCCCTTTCTAAAGGGGGATTTAGGGGGTTATCAAAAAAAGATTGTGGCATTATTATTTATGAAATACTTCCATTCAATTGCATTTGTTCTCGAATGACCGTTAATTCATCGCCAGTAGGTTTGAATGGATAATCCCGATATTCTTCCCCGGGACGATATGAACCATAAGGGCGATTGCAAGCCATTACCCCTTCTCGATCCGGACAGCCATTTGTCATAAACGGCAAACCTTCATTAATCGTATTTTGGATCAATTCTTCTTCCGATTCGATGGATTTAATAAAGCCATTCGCATCAAATTGAAATACATCCTGATCCACATTTTTTTCTTCGATGAGATGTTTTGCCAACTGGACACGGCGATGGCGTTTTATCGGTTGGCGTGTTTGATCTTGTAAAGTGGTGCCAGGTTCAGGGTTAAACGAAAATAAATAACCCGCGATTTCTTCAGATTTCAATCGATAAAACATATCTACCAAATCTCGATCTGTTTCTCCAAGCCCTACAATCAAATGACAATTCACATTCATAGGACCATAAATCTTCCGAGCCGCTCGAACCATTTCCCAATGGTATTCCCAATCATGGGGACCGCTGGCTTCTTTTCCACGGGTTTTAATAAATAATTCTTCGGTCACCGCATCCAAGCCATATCCGATAATGTCTATGCCTTCTTCCTTCAATTGCTTCAAAAATGGCACATTCATTGTAGTGGCATTCACCAATCCGGATAAAGGAACATCTGGTGCAGCCGAATGAACTTTTCGCGTAATTTCAATCAAATCATTATTCGCCCGATGATCCTGCACTTGAGAAATACAGACGCGCCCAACCGTGCTTTCTGCTTCTTTTTCCGCAATCTTTTCGGCGATTAGATCTGTAGAAAACAAAGGCCAATCCACACGGATAAAACTATTTTCTTCAGCTAATCCAGGACGTTCTCTTGCTAATCCACAATAACTGCAATTAGCAAAACAGCCTTCCGGATAATTTTGAAGCAAATTGATACATCCACAGCCACAGCCGTGAATTCGACCCGGTTTAAGCCCCAATTCTATAGCAGCCGCCATACTAATCCGCACATAATCCGGACTAATATTTAACAATTCTGCTTGTTCTTGTGATGATAATTTTAATTGTTCGTTCATATCTTCCTTTTTTTGACAGGATTAACGGGATTTACAAGATGTCTAAAAAGAAATGTCATTTTCTTTATGACCATTCTATTCTAATCCCAAGTCTGTTTTTTTAAACTATTTTAATCCTGTTTTATCCTGTTATCCTGTCCATATTTATTTACCAAGTAACGCCACAGCAGGCATTAATAAATGATGGTTCTAATCCTTTTTCTTTCGCATATCCCACGATGCCTTCTGATGGAAATGCAATTCCGTTCAATCCGGCATTTATGGCGGATTTATCGATGTCAATTTTCATATTCCCTAATGGGCGGGCACATCCCAATAATATTGGCGTTGTTGGTAGCGATAATCTTGCTGTTTCAAAAAACTCACCAATTTCATCCATGGATGGGGGAACGACACCTTCCATGCCCGTGCCTGTAAGCGGTAATAAAATCACCAGCACTAAAATCTTCGGTGGAACCTTTTTGATTATATCCAAAGCTGCCCATTCACCATTCATTTTCCCGAAATAATGTCCCAAAACAATGTGGGGAATGGCAGGAATTTTGTGGTGTTGTAATCGCGCCAACACCGCTTCGTAATCAGACGGTGATGCATCTAAATGATAGACATCAGAAATGGTTTCCTGGTCGCCAATAATATCCAGCATTACACCATCCACGCCCACATCTGCCAATGCTTTACACGTTTCTTCGTTTGGCAAGCCGGGATGAACCCGAATTACCATTCCCAATTCACTGCGAATGCGTTTCATATCGTCTATATGCTGAAGTAATGGCACTTGATTTTTAATATTACTTCCACCGGAAACTAAAATTCCTTTTGCACCTTTATTCTTTAAATCCTTTGCCATATCAAACAGGCTCCCGCCAAATGAAGGTAAATCCAACATATTGTCCAACATTTTGGTATTACAGTGTTCGCAACTCAGCGCACATTTATTTCCCGTAACGCTGATGGAAACAAACTCTTTCAAGGAACCGGAAAATTCAGATGTAGAATGTGGTTTTAGTCCGGGACCGTAAAAAGTAATCTCATTTGGAAAATTTTCTTTTCTTATTTCAAAAGGGGTCTGGACAGGATTAACTGGATGAACAGGATTTTCACCATTTAGATTATTGGATTGGTGGATTGGTGGATTGATGGTAGTGTTATTCATTTCACTCTAATTTTTGTTTTCATAATTCTTGGTTTAGTTTTACTATAATCTTCGAAATAAATATGCTCTTTATCAAAACCTAACGGCCATCCAGGCAATTGTATTTCGCCATAGTATTTTTCCAAATCTTTGGAATAAACCTGACACCAATATTCATTTTTCAGTTGATTTTCATTTTGCACGATAATTTCATCTGACCATGGATTTTTCATTTGAAAATTGTTTTTATAAATGGTCAATATATAATTCTGATATTCAAAAATACGATGCATGGACGATTTACCATTCATCCATTCAAATAAATTTGACAAATCACCACGACAGAAATAATCTTCGGTAAATCCTTTTACGACAGGTGTAAAGTGAGTCCCCTTAACACCCGCCATTCCTTGAAAATCGAAATTTAAATTATATTTCCGGATGTAAGGTGAAATACCTACAAATTGAAAAATCTTGTCATCAACAAAAATGGAACGGCTGTAATCTAATACTGAATAGCCATTGAGATATTCTTTTGGTAAAAAAGTCCCCTTTGAAATTCTTTTCATCTTTGGGAATGTAAATGTATTTAACAATGATTTCTTTGTTACATCTGCACCCCAATATTCAAGACTATCCGAACCGGAAATAATAAATGTAGAATCGTTTACAAAATAAAAATTACTCCCTGTAATAACAAAATCATCATCAAAATCAGCCCAAACTCCCAGATATTTTCCGCGTTCATCGTATTCTGTAATATTATGACTTGTGATATTTGGAATTAAGACATGGTCATTTTTTTGTATCAAAACATTTGTTATGCCATGTGTAGAAAATTCATTATGTATAGCGTGTAGCTTTTTGCCGAACTTATCAAAAACATGGACGGTTTCATTCGTATGATCAGCAATATAAATACGGTTATTTTTCCCAAAATGAAATGTTCTGAATTGTTGCTTTATCCATTTTGGTTCTTCAATTTTTGTGAATCCTATCTTCTCTAATAATATTTTATTATCATCAGAAATTTGTAAATATGATGCACAAGAAAAATTCAGAATTATCGCTATAAAAAGAAATGAGTATTTGAATCGTATTTTGACAATATGTTGCATTGTGTTGCGTATTGTTACTATATGTAGTAATTTGTCCATATCAATAAAAGGATTAACCATGGGTCAACATGCCATCAGAATCGATTCTGAATTATTTAAAACAGCAAAATCTACTGCCGATGTAGAACATCGGTCTGTGCCGAAACAGATTGAATATTGGGCAAAAATCGGACGCATTTCTATCGAGAACCCTGATTTATCATACAAAATGATTCACGATATTTTGCTGGGACTGTCTCAAGCAGAAAATGGCGAAACGGAAGACTACAATTTTGGCTCGTTCGAAGATTAAAGTTCGAGCTACGCCTTTGTTTAAAAGGCAGGCAAAAAAATTGTTTAAGCATACCAAGAAAGAATTGGATGAGCAAATAAAGGCTATAATTAAAAACCCAACAATTGGTGACAGAAAACATGGTGATTTGGCTGATGTTTTTGTTCATAAGTTTAAAATTAAAACGAATTTGTTTTTGCTTGCATATACTTTTGACCCTAAAACCAGAACCTTAATCATGATTGGTTCTCATGAAAATTTTTATAGAGATTTGAAAAAATATAGATAGGGTAATTCCTTAACATTTTCATTTCACTCTGATTTTTGTTTTCATAATTCTTGGTTTCTTTTTACTCAAATCTCTGAAATAGATATAATGAGAATCTCTTCCGATAGGCATTTCCGGCAATTGAATTTCACCGTAGTATTTTTCCAAATCTTTGGAATAAACCTGACACCAATATTTGTCACCATCTTCAAAGACTTCACGATACAAAACGCAGGAATAATTTCCATGTTCAAATAAATCTATTGTGCGAGAATTACGCATAATCCAGTTTTGGAATGATTCTCCATCTTTGTCAAAATCCCAATATCCAAAATTGGGCTTATTTTCTAAATCTCCCAATTTATAATGCTCGCCCTGCACGCCTTTATTTCCCACATATTCCAAATCAAGATTTAATTCTCTTACAAAAGGTGATGTTGCCACAATATAAAAAAGACTACTGTCCACCATAATGGATTTAGAAAAAGCCCATGTCATTCCACCGCCATCATAACCTGGACCAATTGAACCCCCAAGCGTTTGAAAATCTGTTTCGGGGTATTGAAACTTACCAAAAAGCATTTGATTTTTCCCAATCCATCCATGACCGGAAACAATCAATAGACTATCCGAAAGGATATGAATATTATGACCATAAGGTGAATACTTTTGGCTTTCCCTAAAATTCCAATACCATTTATCTGTTATTTTCCCATTCTTTTCAAAAATAAGAAAACCAAGATCCAATCTAAAATCTTCATTATTTGTAAAATATTCTCCAATAATGTTGTCACCATGGAACAAATGTAATTCTCCCAAATGTTTATAAAATATATCAGGACTTGTATCAAAAACCTTCTTCCCCTTCTTATTAAACCCAACAATTTCTTGACTATTTCCTTTCCAGATATACACATTCCCGTTATCTAAAAATGAAATGGATGTGTGGTATTGATTTAATAGTTCCGGTTCTTCAATTTTCCAAATTCCATCTTTTTTTAATAATATCTTACCGTTATCAGAAGTTGATAGTGTTCCAAGAGAAATGCAGCCCGAAAACATCAGCGCCGTTAAAATTGCAATTGGTAATATTTTTCTCATTCTTATCTCATCTTTGCGAAAGTTTTTTTACTTCCGCAAAGTTTTGTTTTTCCAAACATCCAATAATCCAGTAATACATTATTCCAGTTTTTCTTCATTCCTTTTCTCCAACTGTTTGCCCCGGCGATACAAAACAGCCATATGGATCAGAAGATGTTTTTCGTGCCATTATTTCTGCTTTTTGAATGGCGGACGACAGAGCTTTGATTAAAGATTCTATTGGTAAATTTGCTAAATCGCCTGACCAGCGTTCATACACTTGAGACAAAGTTTCGTGGAGAGATGATTCCTGGCTTGAATGCCAGCGCAAACTTTGCTCTAAATCTGCAATGGCATGTTCTGATGTAAAAAAGTCCCCGCCGATGAAAGCTGATTTTATCATTTTCCCCGCAAGCACAATGCGAATATCTAGAAGACCACCTTCGGTTTTAATAATAGATTTTCCGATTGCGTCTGCCACATCTGTAGATTGGAATATCCAATTTGAATCCATGTATTTATCTTTTTCTAATTGACGAATTTCATTCATCTCACCGTCGGTATAATCACTTAATTCTATATTGACATCAAAAGCACTTTTATATCCATTTAGAATAGTTTTTCGAATCTCATTCAAGGTTAAACTTTGCGGAAGTTTAAAACTTGCGCAAAGTTCTCGTCGAACCGTTGTTGTTCTTTCTCCCACAGTAGCAATTTCTTTATCAGATATTTTTTCGAAGGGTGTTTGTAAAACATTGAGCATATAAGCCACATCTAAATCCACTAATAAAGATGCATGAAATAACAATCCGCCAGTAGCTGTTTTATGCAAACCCAATCCGGCGATCTTTAACCCATTAACTTCTAAATCATTCTTACGGCGAAATTCAACTTTGATTCCTAACGTGTTCAACCCGGATATTATTCCTTGGGAAAATTGTGACATTCGTTCTCGAACACTGGCATACGATTCATCGGATTTCCCCGGTATTGCCAAAGCTACACCTAATTGGTTTTCCCCCATGATGATGGCACCACCGCCGGTTGGTCTTCGGTTAACAGGGATTTTATTTTGAGCGCAGTAATCCAAATTCAATTCATTTTCAATCGTCTGGAATCGCCCTACCAATGCGCATGGTTGGTATGTATAAAGTCGAAGTGTGGGTAGAGATGTGCCGGTGCCAACTCGCGTAGCGAGCACTTCATCCGCAGCCAATCCAGCGGATGCAGTTACACGGTTATTTTCAATATACCGCCAAGTGTTCACCCAGCCATGCCTTGGGTTTCAAATCGTTCTATTTCAGATTCCATCCATCCGGGTAGCGCATCACCAGAGACCATCGCACTTGATTCTTCTGCCCAATTAGCAGGTTCAATTTTAATCAACCACCCCTTTTCAAAAGGGTCTTCGTTTATCAACAACGGATTTTGCAATACAGCATCATTTTGTTCAACAACAATTCCTGAAATTGGGGCGAAAAGTTCACCTGTCATTTTTGCCGCTTCCATGGAACCCATGACTTTCCCCATTTCTATGGGCGTTCCTACAGCCGGTAGAGTTAAATAAGCCATTTCGCCCAGGGAATCCAAACCCAATTCATCCATGCCAATAGTTATGCGTCCATCTTCTTCTTGTTTAGACCAAAGATGGTTGCTGTTGTAAAAACGATCGGATTCAAAGTTAAATTGTTTCTTCATAATTTTCCTATTTTAGACGGGATAACAGGATTGACAAGATATTAATTTTAGCTTTTCTATTTTTAGTTTTTAATTTTTTAATTATCCTGTTCATCCTGTAATCCTGTCAATTTTTCTTCAGGTAAATCCATTGCTTCAAGAACAAAATCAATAATATCCTTCACCGCCATCGTATCTTCATTTCCCGATGTTTTTGCTGCATCCGCATACATGGTCATATCTTTTGGACAGGCCACAGTAAAATTATTTACACCAACTGCGACAGCTTCTTCAATCCGATTCTCACTGGGACGTTGGGTCATATCATCATGATCCGGCAACCATATTTGTCCACCACCGGCACCACAACAAAAGCTATTTTCTTTATTTCGCGGCATTTCTACCAAGTCGATTCCACATAGTTTCATCACATCGCGGGGATCATCATAGATACCATTGTATCGCCCTAAATAACAGGGATCGTGATAGGTCGCTTTAATATCCAATTTTTTCTTCAGCTCAATATCGCCATTTTTGATGAGTTCCAACAATAATGTGGAATAATGTTTCACGGGATAATTCCCACCCCTTTCTGGATATTCATTTTTCAATGAATTAAATGTATGGGGATCGGTGGTAAAAATTTCTTCAAATTCGCATTTTTCAATCGTTTCTATATTTTGTTCTGCCAGAACGTCAAATAGTCCTTCTTCACCAACACGTCGCACATCATTTCCTGCAGATTTTTCCTTTTTTCCCATGATACCAAAGTCCACACCGGCGGCCGTTAATACTTCTGCAACCTTCCGAGTGGTATCCTGACAATTCTGATTAAAACTGGCGAAATCACCGACATACCAAAGATATTTCACCGGTTCCTTTGTGGCATCTTTCAGTTTAAAATCTAATTTTTTAGACCATTTTGAACGACGGCGAGCTGACTCATTAAATGAATTTCCCTGTTCATCCAAACTGCGTAATACATCGGCCAATTCGTCGGGCATTTTTGCATCAAATACTTGATTTCTCCGCAGTTCCAGAATATCCATCATGGGCTCATTCCCAACAGGACACACTTCCACGCAAGCGTAGCATGTGGTACAGGCCCACATTGCATCTTCCGAAATAGCATATTCCAGCAATGATGTTTTGCCAGCCCCGTTAAATAGACCGTTCCCCTGCTCGTTGATAAAATACCGTTTATTGATTTCCAGAGCCGACGGACTCAATGGCGTTCCACTTTCGTGCGCCGGACACACTTCATGGCAACGGGTACACATAATACACGCCCATGAATCCAGCACTTGGGGCCAAGGTAAATCGGATAATGTTTTTGAACCGGGTGATGCGGAATTGGTAATGCCATCCATGGCACCCCGAGCCGTTCTGCGACCCAATGCCAAATTTACCGGTGCAATCATGAGATGGATATGTTTCGAGCGTGGAAAATATGGCAGGAACATAACAATGAGCCCCATGGCCAACCACCAGGTTACATGAATCCCCGTTTCCAATGATGCATGAGACCAATTTGAGAACATCCCAGACATGATACTGGCCGTAGGAAGCCATGAATCTGTATGACCATTTTCAGCCAAATGCATAGCCGTTCCCAACCAACGTGAGCCCACATGAATAAGAATAAAAATACCCACAATGAGTGAATCTTTTTTCAATCCGCCGGCACTAACACCGGGATGCAATTTCACATTTGCATTAAATTCCATAACTTTGGGTTTTTGAACAAAACGTCGATACAAAAAGAATACCATCCCAACCAAAACAAATACACTAAAAATATCCGCAAATACATTAAACAAATTTGCAAAAATATTATCACTTCCAATTGTGGTCCAACCTGGAACAAATGCTTCCAAAATATCATTCACATTCACCAAGAGATAAAAACTAAATCCAAAGAAAATAAATGAATGAAACATGGATACAATGGGACGTGCTTTGGCAATGGGCTTTTGCAGAAATACATCAATCAAGGCAGTAATAAACCGCCCAATGAGATTATCACTTCTATCTGCATTTGC
>JABIDL010000016.1 GCA_018651745.1 Candidatus Neomarinimicrobiota bacterium
ATGCCGGAATCCAGTTTGGAATGACTGTAAGACGATTGAATATCATCGAGCAAAAATGCTCGATGCACAAAAAACAGTTTAAGGGAATTTATTTTTTTTCTTTTTTCCCCCCGCAGTAAATACACTCAGAACCAACCTGCACCTTAAATCCGCATTCCGGACAATCCCATTCCTCGGTTTCTAAATCTGAATATGAATCATCCTCCCTGTTTCGGTTGGCAATCAGCATGGAAACCGCAATGCCGCCTGTGACGATAAGAAAAAAGGTTATGAGGTAAATGCCCATAGCTGTAGCAGAAAATTAAACAGATTGAGTAAATGAACTGTCACACAAACTCGGCATAAAACATTGAGCCTAATCAGCCCATAGCTTAGATACGTTCCAACAACCACGGTAAGGATCGCAGCCGACAATGGAATGATTGGATTTACATATCCAAAAGAGGTGAAAATCAGCAAGACAGCATAGACGGGGAAAAAGATGATTCCGAATTCTGCATTCGGTCGTCCAAGCATTTTGCCAAAAGGGGTTTCAACAATCGAAGTGCATTTCGATGTTTCTATTCTGATAAAAGACGGAATCCACCACAGGTGCTTTTGGAATTTTCCGGAATACACACCGTGGAAATAAAACGAAAGAGCCCCGCCGACCGATGCCAACAGGGCTCCCAAAAGATAAACGATTTGATTCACTTTATTGCTTTAAGCGGTAAACACAACCTTCCACAGTTGACAGAAATTTAATAACCTGCGTCTGAGTGTGAAACATCAAATCCATCGGTTCATATGTATCTATCGGATAAAAATAGGCATCATATTCACGCAAAAAATTGGCTTCAAGTTTTACAATCATATCCCGTAGGACTTGTTTTGGTAGTTCTTTGGACCTTAAAAAATTGATTTGAAGATTAAGCTGTCCTTCAGATGTCATATGGAAAAGCGGAATGATGCCAACATCAGAATTCGTCCGAAAGGTAAATGTACCGTGATCCTCGCCTCTTCCCCATGTTACCTCTTCGGCATATTTTTCTGAAAAGTCGATTATTTGTTCGCCAATTTTAGCAACTTCGCGGCTACATTTATCCCGCATATCCTCAATAAATATTTTTTTTGTCCATTTTGGCATGTTTTTTCCCTATATGAAGTACCAGAAATGCTATCGAAAACGCAGAAGTAATTTAAGTCAGTTTATAACCTAGAAAAAAGCGTAGAATTTCTTTTAGCACATTTATGGTAAAAATCCCGGCGTGTGGCGAGGTTTTTACTCGAATATTCTTTATTATTTAGAACCCTTGTATTGTTGCCGACTTCTTATAAATCTGAAATACCAAATGCCAACCTACAATGACAATTACCAATAACACACCATATCCGCCAAGATAATGAGAAACTTCAACGGTATGTTCATTGATCATGGTCCAAATCAACGGAACGCTCATATAGGTATTGTGCTTGGAACGAAGTCCCGCCATGCCTGCATCAGCTGGATCCGGCGCATCACCATTTTTAATTGCGGTAATGATTCTTTGCTGTGCGGGCCAAATCCTGAACCAGACATTATAAGCCATCATCGAGCCAAACATGGCGCCGAGATGAATATTGTATGCACGATATTCCACCATTTCGGAAACACAAATCAACAGACACAAAACGCCTGCAATTCCCAGAAAACTAATGATTGTTGCAACCCGCGTATTTTTTGCCAAAGGACTTTTATAGAATGCATCATACACAAATACCATAATAAATGGCAATAAATACGCTAAATGTTTAAACGGGTTGGCATCTCCATCCATTTCAATTTCCTTAAACATTTCATCATTCATCCCCATCCAAAAGACAAGCAGCATCAAGACCAATCCTGTAATCCACGTCCACGCCGCGCCCCAGCGGAAAAAGTAAAGGGTTCTTGGCATCAGCTCGGGAATGACTTTCTTTTTTGTATCGCCATCCATTGTTGCTGCAACATGGCCATTGATCCAGTTAAAGAAATAAAGCAACCCAATCCAAAGAACGCCGGCAATAATATGTAACCATTTAAATATGGGGGTAATGAATTCCATTGTTATTCTCCTATTTGTAATTAATTATGTTCAAAAATAAGCCCGGAAAATAAATCTTATTCAATTACCTTCCAAACCAAAGAGTCGTTTCGCCTACACCTATCCTGCATTACATTATTTGACAATTAGTATTGGGCAATGGCAGGATTTCATCACCTTTAAGGGTTTACTTCCTTTAAAAAATTTCATGATTGGATTTACATTGGATGCGCCCATGACGATAATATGATTATCTGATGCTGTTGATACAATTTTATCTTTAAAAGATCCCGTCTCAAAATTTATCGTATGTTCTGTCTCACTACGGCGCATCATTTTTGCCGCCCAAGCAGAAGATGCTTTATAATCTTCACGAAAAATCGTTGATTCGGATATCGTCAACATATCTACACCAAAATTAAATGCACGCGCAACCCTTACGCCAAATTTAACCGCTTTTTGAGTATTCGTTGCATCATTCACAGCTAACAAAACACGATAATCTTGATCAGGATTATATTCGTTTACAACAAATATCGAACTGTCAATGTATTGAATCAAGTCATGCGCCATTCTGCGTTTTTGACTTCCCCCAATAATGGTTACATCAATTTCACTTCGATTCACCTCATCTCGCAACTGCGATATGATTTCGCCATTTCGCAAAATGAGTTTTACTTCATCAGATTGCGTCCCTTCTAGATAGAGTTCACAACGGTCATTATCTGTCTGCACTAATTCATTTTCGGTAATACTACCTTCACCCTCAGGAACTGCAATATATTGTCGTTCTTTCAGGATATCGTAAGCCCATTCCAACACTTCCACACCGGGACGATTTACATCCCAATTGGCAAGGTTTTCCTGAGCCATTAACACTTCACTCGTGCTAAATGAGCTAATTTTTTCACCGACGTAGGCGATTGTAACATCCGCATTGAATGCGCGCGCAACTTTCATCCCGAGCTTTAAGGTCGGGCCAGAGTACTCTTTACTTCCGATGGCAATAAGAAATTTCATGCTATGCTGATATTATTCCCTTCTCATTTGAAAATCACCCAATAGGTATTGACGTAGATTAGGAGTAAAACGATGGATACCAATCCAACTTTCCATCCTGCTTTTAAGAAATCTTTTGCATGCACCATACCGCTGGAATATACGATAGTGCAAGCAGGAGCTGCCACAGCTGTAAAATATCCAAATGAAGATGCAATAGCCGTTACAATCCCGGCATGAAGCGGATCTGAAGTCATATTCAAAGTTATTGGACTCAAAACTGCAACCGTGGCAGAACTGGATAAAATGTTTGCAAGAGTAGCTGTCAATCCTACGATCAAAGCATCTGTCAAAATTGGAAAAGTTTCCAGTACGGATCCTGCTATATTTACCAAATGATTGGCTAACCACAAAGCGGCCCCCGTACTTTTTATATAAGACCCGAGAGAAATTGTAGATCCGAATAAAATGATTACCCCCCAATGCGTATTTCGATTGATATCCTCCCATCGAACCAAACCTGTAACGAGATACAAAAAAACTCCAGCCAGAGCAATGGTGCCAAGTCCAAATGTTTCACTTAAGAAAATCCATCCTGCAAATACAAGCAGAAAAATGACAATTGCCAGGGTTGCTTGGGTTGTCATTCTTCCCGATTTCGCAACTTGCACAACCAACTTTCGCACTCCGCTATCCAAACGTTTGTATTCTGGTTTAAAACTGGTAAGAAGAAGAATTGTGAGGATTGGTATTTGTATAAGTACAAGCGGATACACCATTTTCATCCAATCAACATAGGATATTGAAACATCAAAAAATTGTAAGTATGTGATCAAAATAGCATTCCTTCCTCCTCCGGAAGGGGTTCCGATCGACCCAATCAGGGCACCGTACGCAATGGATAATAATAGAAGGGCCGACAATTCTCTAACTCTCTTCTGATCTTTAGACGTATTTCGAATCAGTGTCATTGCTAGCGGAAGCATAAGTGCTGCAACCGTGTGCTCCCCTATAAATGAGGACAACAATGCTGACATCGTTACAAATCCAAAGACGATATTTCTAGTCCGATTCCCCGTGATACGAATAATACCAAGTGCAATACGGGAATCCCAACCTTGTTTCACAAAGGCAACCGCAAGCATCAAAGAACCCATGATAAAAAACACTGCATCATTCATGAAGGAAGATGCTACACCATCCGGAGAGTCAAGCCCAAGAAGCACCTCCATAACAATAATTAAGATGCCGACAGCAGGCAAAGAGATGACTTCACCAACGATTAATATTAACGCTGTAACTGCAATAATAATGGTTCTATGCCCCTCCGATGAAAGTCCTTCGGGAGACGGTACATAAAACAAAATGATGCTGATCCCGAATGCAAGAATGAGCCACTTTTTGCGCGTGATCCAATAAAGGGCATTGCTGATACTTGTATTAGATAAGCCAAACACGATGGGCTAATTTATATTAAAGTTTTGGGATCATCCAGCAGTCGTAATAGATTTTATTCAATCAATTAGAAACCAAATAATTCTTACTAAAAAGATAAAACGATGAATTAATTACACTCCGCCATGGTGTTTTCAATCAGCATATCAACGACTTCTTTCATAGAATCATTTTCTTTATATTTCTGTAATTGCCGATCTGCACTGGTACCTTCTTTCATAATCGTGCGGATATATTCAATTTCCTTTCTGCTTCCCAACGGATCCACCACATCATCCACAAATTCAAGGATTTCTTCCATGAGTTGTGGAATGGGCGTTTCAATATTTTTTCCCAAATCAATCAGTTTCCCCTGAATACCATCCTTCATAGCTCGCCATTTATTTTCTGAAATAAATCCGGCTCTGTAATGTCGCCATGTTAGATTATTTCTTCTCAATTGGATTAATTTCGCAACCAATGCCTGAATCAAAGCTGCAATCGCTGTTACCTCTTTTATTTTTGTTGTACAATCACAAATCCTGAATTCTAATGTAGGAAATTTGGAATGGGGACGAATATCCCACCAAATTTTTGTCGGCTCATCAATACTTCCGCATTTAATTAAGGTATCCACATATGAGTCATAATCAGCTGCCGAATCAAAATGCTCAGGATTCCCAGTTCTGGGTAAATCCTCAAAGATAATGCTTCGGTAAGATTTAAATCCGGTGTCTTCACCATGCCAAAAAGGCGAAGAAGTGGATAAAGATAAAATATGAGGCATAAAATACCGCATTTGATTCATGACATCAATTCTCAAGTCTTTATCTTGGATGCCAACATGAACATGCATCCCAAAAATGAGCATGCGTTTAGCTACAATTCGCATCGAATCAAAAAATCCGTGGTATCGTTCCTTATCGGTTACAATCTGATCACGCCATTGGGAAAACGGATGGGTTCCAGCTGCAATGATCGCCCGATTATTTTTTCCGGCCAAATCACCGACCATGCTTCGTAAACGTCGAATTTCTTCCGTTATTTGCTGAATATTTTGGCAAACATTTGTCCCAATTTCAATTTGAGATTGAAGTAATTCCGGCTGTAATTGATCTCGAAAAAGGAATGCACCCTGCTCCAAAAATTTCCCTACATAAGATGTAAGCTCCCGGCTTTCAGGATCAATAATTTGATATTCTTCTTCTACACCAAGGGTCAGATTTTTAATGTCATTCATTTACTGATCCAATTTATCAAGCCTTGTCTGATGCCTACCTCCTTCAAACGGTTCATTGAGCCACAACTCAACCACATCGAAAATTTCATTCTCACTCATAAATCGGGCGCCTAGGGACAGGATATTTGCATTATTATGTTCTCGTGATAGTCTAACAATTTCTTCCGGACCGTTATAAAATACTGCCGCACGAACTCCTTTTATCCTATTGGCTGCCATTGCCTCTCCTTGTCCACTTCCTCCTAAAATAATTCCGCGACTTTCCGAATCAGCTACAACTGCGTGAGCACAAGGGAAAATGAAATCCGGATAATCATCCAATGCATCATATTCATGAGCGCCGTGATCCGTTACATCATGACCGTTCTCGATCAAATATTTTTTAAGCACATTTTTTAAATCAAGTCCCGCGTGGTCTGTGGCTAAATGTATTTTCATCTTGGTCTAAATTGCAACAATTGGTACCATTTTGTAAAGATTAAAGTTACTCCTGCTTAAACGGTTGGTAAACCAGCGATTTATAAAAAAGATAGCTTTATGGTGCTTCCCAATATTGCCCGTTTATCATTATTTTATTTTGGCGGATGGTTGAAATACATTACAATCGCCCCTAAGATGCAGGATACACCAGCAATGATAAACGGAATCATCCAAACTGACGGATCGTTTGCGGATTCCGCAGAATCCTTGAAAAACCCTGCTATAAACGGCCCGGCGATTCCGGCAATTCCATAAGCAGAAAACACCCAACCATAATTACTTCCAACATTCTTATTTCCAAAATAATCAGCAGTAATTGCAGGAAATAATGCAAAATTTCCTCCAAAATTGAACCCAATAATGGATGCAGAAATTATGAACCCGATGGATGAACCAACTGATATAAAAACGTGATATACCATGAGCATTATTATTCCTTGAAAAATCGTCATTACAATGATTGAAATTCTCCGCCCAATTCGATCGGATAGAATTCCCCAGATAATCCTTCCTGCGCCATTAAAGATTGCATACCACGCCATTGCAGTTCCAGCCAATATCCCTGCATTTTGCACTCCATGATATTTTAGCGCATCAACACCAAATAGTCGAATGCAATAAATGACCATAAGTCCAGACAATGCAGAAAAAATAAAAGTTCCCCATATAAAATAAAATTGAGGTGTCCTCAACATTTGTCTCGAAGAGAGTTCAACTGATTCTACATGTCGACTCGAAGTAGATTTTTCTTTCCAACCTTCGGGATAATAATCATCAGGAGGATTTACCATCACAATGCTTCCCAAGAGAACTAAACCAGTGAATACAATTCCATAAATAAGGAAAACACTTTGAACATTCGGTAAGCCAAAAAATGAAATGGTGTTAAGTAATCCACCAAACCAAGAATCAGCTAATTTAACCCAAATGGTAGCACCAAAACCAAACCCTGCCACTGCCAACCCGGTAATCATCCCTTTTTTATCAGGAAACCATTTTACACCAACTGAAATGGGAACAACATATGCCAAACCAATTCCGGCACCGCCTAATATTCCAATAAAAATAAATTGAGTTACAAATGTAGATCCAAAAATTCCGCTAAAAATATATCCTATGCCAAAAAGAATTCCGCCAGACACAGCGATTTTTTGCGGAGCATATTTTACCTGCAGTTTCCCTGCAAGGATCATTACAAATGCAAATGTGGCTAATCCTGCTGAAAAGATTAATGCAGTTTCCTTTGCAGTAAATTGGTACACACCAACTGGATCCGTCAGTATTTTTGTAAACACACTCCAAGCATAAATTGCACCCAACGCCAATTGAATCATTACGGCACCAACAACAACAAACCAGCGATTTTTAATTTCTTTTATCATGTTTCAAATCCTTTTATTATTTTCAAAATGTTAAATAAACAGCAAACAATATGCGGTGGTTTGCTACCGGTTTTTCTTCCATTTTTTTTGGTTTCAGAAAATCCGTGTATTCGGATGTAAAGTGTGCCTCTGTTCTGTCATATTCCAACGCAAATCTTAAGCTATTCCTTTCCCATACAATTCTTGGACTCACGCGAATCACAGATAAAATTTCGGACGATCGAGCCTCGAATGTGGAAACGTCATCCTGGCTGATATGAGTGTCAATTCCATTGTTTTCTGTATATCCGGCGAACAACCCAAATCTAGTATTGCTTAATAGAAATTCTAGATCAATCCATGCGCTTTTTAGCATTGTTGGATAGAAACTCGGCACTTCTTTATCAAAATGATCAATTTTAACATAACCACCGAGCATGATATGATCTGCAAGGTCATTTCCGGAAATATATTTCATTCGAAAATTGAGATGCTTCAGCGCCAATTTGGAATAAATGGTAAATGCATTGGATTGAAGAATGTCACCACCTTTTTCCGGTTTTAACGATTTGGTGTACCCACCTATTCCAAAAAGCATTTTGCTCTGTTTCCATATACTATGCAGATGAAATCCCGGTAGTCCGGACCGTTGCTGAACATTTTTTCCAGAAATTTCCTGAAACGCATCGAGTTGCATAGATGCCGATCCAAGCAGATGTAACGATTTAGTGATTTTCCATTGAATTGAAATTTGGGGGAAGCGGGCGAATGGCTGGAAAGGAACCCCAGTATTAAAATTCACAACTTGAGGAAACACATCCACTGTAAATAATGGACTCCAGTATTGTCCAAATAAAAATTCAATTTTTGTCCATGACATTTTTATAAACGCATGCCGAAGACGTAAATTATTTTCCAAGCCGGTGCCGGTACCAAAAAAGTCAACTTCCAATTTGCCAGTCAAATTTGCCTGAAATGCAGAATACCCATGGATCTGCAACCAAACGCGAGATTGAAACAAGACCATATTAATTAATGGATCGGAATTCAGGTCGGTGTTACTTGAATCTAATTTGTTTGCCGGATATAAATAAAAATGTCCCTCTCTTGCAGAAATAACCTGGCGAGAATTCCAAAATGAATCAAATTTGATAAAACCACCATGGGATAAAGATTGAGCATTTAAACCAACCAGAGCTGTGAGAAATAGTTGAAAAAATATGCGGTTCATAATGGTGCGAGAATTGTATTAGAGTGAAATGGCGCGAAAAAACGAATTAACCAGTAATTTTTTATTTTGACTAGAAACTGCATAAAATTTTCTAAATATTGAACTAGAAAATAATCTATTGTATTTATGGCTCAAATAATTCATTATAAATAGATGAAAAGTTTTTATCGTATTTTGCCATTTCTCTAAATTTCTGCCCTCCTTTTGCAATTGCAAAATTCAAGTATTTAATTGCTTCTGATTTATGATCAAGTTTTAATTCTGCTAAGGAAAGATTGTACCATCCAAACGCATCATTTGGCTGAAACTCAACTACACGTGTAAATTCCTTCTTTGCTTTAGAAAACTGACCTATTTGTAAATACAAAACACCTAGATTTCCATGCGCTTGCATTAAATCTGGCTGCAGATCGACCGCTTGTTCCAATAATTTTCTTGCTTCGCCGAACCTTCTCTGGCTTACCATCAAAAGCCCAAGATCTTGCATGACCTGTACATCTTGATTATTAAATTCCAAAAATTCTTTATAACTTTTTTCGGCGAATGATAATTTTCCTATTTTTTGATAAATCCTAGCCAATGCATACCGTGCCATTTGATTTGTTGGTAAAAGACGAATAGCTTCCAAAAATTCTTTTTCTGCAAGGATAAAGTCTTTTTTTGCAGCCGCAAGCCGACCTCCCTCATAATGGGCGAGCGAAGAATGTGGATTTGATTTCAGAGCACGGAATAAATATTGATCGGCCTTCAACAGATCACCACGCTGGAAATGATATCTGGCTAATTCTAATAATATAAATATATTTTCACCACCTTTTGTTAGAGCTTGCTGATAAAGGCTAAGACCTTGTTTATCATTCCCATTGGTAATCATTATATACCCTAACATGCGGACAATATCTGAATCCTCATTTCTTATATTTAATAATTTGTTTAACTCTTCTGCCGCCAATTTGTACTCTCCTAATGAGAATAATGCTGATGCATATTTGTATTTCATCCAAGGGGTTGTGACAATATCGGAAATTTTTATTAATTCGAAAACTTGTTTGACTTTAGAATACTCTTTATCATAGAAATAAGTATTAAATTTATTAAGCAATGGATTTTCAAATGCTGAATCGAGCTGAATTGCTTTATTATAGTGATCTTTCGATGAATTAAATTCACCGATCTCTGTTTCTGCGATACTCAGGTTAAAAAGTATCCCAGCATTTGGATTGCCACCATCCAAACTTGATTTATAATAGTGTATGGCAGCATCATAATTTCCTTCTACCATACACGAATCACCCTTTTCACTGTTCTTTAATTTTTTATAATAGTCAATGGGTAACTCCTTACCATATTCAAGTAAACAACGTAATTCTTCTGCTAAATGAGCAAATGAAAGTGAAGTATAACCATTCGGGATGGATGTAGAAATTGTGACTACCTCAGCAACAATATTTTTATTTTTGAGAATGTTGATTGTTTCAAATGGATGATGTTTCGGACGGGACAACCTGTCCAAATCGAGGGCACTATTAAAATTATAGTAATCAATATCAAAATCCAGCAAAACAGGCGAATACATTTGAGGTATGTCAGCGATTGGTGTAATAATAACTTCTACATTGTACATAATTCCTTTAATAATCGAACCTTGAAAATGAAATGATGCAATGTCCTCTTCCGATAAATTATTGAAATAATTTCTAAATCTAATTTTCAAATCCTCCAACCAAAATACTGTAAGAGTATCATCTGGAACCACCCAAATGACCGTATTGATAATATCACTCCGCATTGCCGGATAGAGCCAATTGGCGACGGTTAGAAATTTTTCATCAGGAATATAATATGAATACGGATGTTGAATATATTGTTCTATCTCTTCAATGTTGACAGCTGAAACTATTTTTTCCAGCTCAGATGAAGGCATAGGTGCAATATCTATATGGGAATCAAAATGGATTACTGTTTTACTTTTGGGCTTCTTCTCAATCCATGTGATATATGATTTATAATGGTTTTCAAAAAATGCTATTTCCTGGATAGAATTAATTCCGATTCGATTCGAATTGTTCAAATTTGGATCATTTGTGCAAGTATATACACCAAAAATAATCAATATTATAAATGACCATCTTTGAAGATTCTTTTGGAATGATTTTCTGTTTCGTTTCATGAAAAACTCTAATAGGAATAAGAAAACCCCCGAAAACTTCGGGGGCTTTCCGCACTCTTTAAAATGCACATTTACTATACTCTCTTTTATTATTTGAGTACAGTCATTTTTTTCGTTACACTTTTACCATTAACCATGAGTTCATAGAAGTATATACCAGAAATAAAATCGGTAGAATTTAATCGTACTTCATACTCACCTGGACCTAAACGTTCTCCTTCAAAGACAGTCATAACTTCCTGCCCGAGAATATTGAAAACCCGCAAGTTTATATCACTCATCTCATTTGTGTTGAACTTAATCGTAGTCGATGGGTTGAACGGATTCGGGTAATTCTGTTCTAGTGAGAATATCTCCGGGATATTGATATTTTCATCATCAATAGATACCCAGTCAGATGCGAAGCGGAGGTACTCAAAATTTACACCCTGATGAGAGTGTAGATTCGGATAAACTCCACTACTTACTGGTTGTGTACCGTTATCGATGAGACCAACAGCAAATGCATACTGTTTTGTCAAATCACTAAATATCACATCGTGGTCTGGATCATTGGTGTCCAAAGCACGCTTAATTTCAACCGTCCACTGGTTATTTGCCCAAACCGGGCGAATTTCAATATCTGCCCGTGCTGAACCTACGTCCGGAACTTTCATGATGTATTTCGGAAGTTTGTCGCCATCTGTCCATCCGGCATTTGCATCATAAGCTACTGCAGTTTCAGCCCAACTTCCAGCATAAGGTACTGCATCAAATGACGTATCATATAATGCTTCCGGATTTGCATCATGTGTTGTGCCCATCCACTGCGGAACATCATTAGCATCTCGATTTCCAAAATAGGCAAATGTAGATCCTGAAGCATCACCATGACGGCCGCCATCTTCCTGGCTGGATGGATCTGCTTCATACGATAAGTATTTATCATCTACGTAACCGGCTGGCCAGCTGCGGGCACCTTTAGAGTGCCACATATCGCCAAGTTCACCATCTACAGTCAGATATTTGCCCCAACGTTCGCGAGTGTTGTGACAGGTTGCCATACAACCACGGCTTTCAAAATCGGTTATCTCTGTCATCGGCCAAAAGATACCTATCCTATCTTCTCTTATAGCATTGGTTTCATCCGTAATGCTCCACGAGCCGCTCTGATACACTAGCTCTTGGCGCCGAACAGTTTTAGAATCATCAGCCCACCAAGCAGCAATATAGAGATCATCATCTGTGTAAGCAGCCTGCATAAATACTTCCATTGCGGAATTATTTACGCCTTCAACTGTCATACGGATCGTATCGATTTGAGCACTAGCCCAAACAGCATCATCTAGGGCACCATCAAAAACAGGTGCGGTTGCTACTTTGACTGCGGTAAGAACATTACCGACCGCATCAGCATGTTCAGCATTATCCCACATTCCTCTATACAATTCTCCCCATTCGGAAATCGTAGTATCAGAAGATTCAGACCAATCTCCTAAGGTTAGATCTACTGCCCCTTCACCGACTCCATTATCCCGATGACATTTTGTTGCGCATGAATTCGGCATATTGTATGCAAGGGTTTTCGAAGGTGAAATAGCCTCAAAAGTATGTGATCGAATGTCGTATTTAATGGCAGACTTAATGCTCAATGGCATATGACATTCTACACAATTACTTGCTCCTGTACCTTCAGGGTCGTAAGGATGTTTCGTATGCTTCTGCACAACCGCTGATATTGCAGATAAATGAGTATCGTAGTCTGCAATCATTTCTTTCGTTAATGCTTCAAATTCTCCGTGAGATGCATGACAAGCAAGACAGAGTGTGTTGTCATCACTAGCAGTTGGGATCTCCAGATCAGGAACATAATCACCATCAGTATCTTCCCAAATACTCTCAACAATTTGATGCTCCAAATTGTTATGTACATCATGGCATTCATAACACGTCACCTGATGGTAAGCAAATGTCGGCTTTGCACTTTCGTAGAGATCAAAATACTGTTGGTGGTGTTTACTGGAATTTGTTACATCCTCCGATGCATCTGAATCGCCGTAATAGCCGCCATGATCTACATAGTAATCAGCCCAAACATCACCTACATCCCAATCTTCTAAATTCGCATCGTCAAATGGGAAATGGAAAGTTTCGTTAGGATAACTTGAACCGCGGGAGTGACAAAATCCGCACATATCATTCGCCTGCTGACTTGTTAGGTCAGACGGGTTTATAATATCAGTTGCAAGAGCGGAAGTGCTATGAGTAGAACCAGGACCGTGACATCTTTCACAACCTGTATTCATCAAATCAAGCGTCCCGTCACCATCAACATCGTACACAGAAACGCCGATGTCACTTGCTCCGGCATCGGGAGCATCAGCTATCCATTCTCCCTCTGCTGTTTCAGTCATTACCGTATGATCAAAGTGACAACCTACACATTGCTTCTCAAAATTCCGTTTTTGTGTATTCGCAGAAGCAACTATGTCTGCAATCGTTACAGTAGCTGCACTGAATAGAGGCGTGTAATCTCCGTTTGCTGGATCTGTGTACCACGCTTCAGGATGGTAACCCACATATTCATGAGTGACTTCGTTATACTGAACTGGCGACACATAGTGGCTGACTGTTTCACCTGCGTTTAAAATAGGAACTTTCACTATGTAGCGCTGCTTATACAACCCGCTACCACCATAGGTAAGATATACTGGTAAGGTAATATCACCTATAGTTACTGTATATTGATCATTACCGCTGTCATAACCCAGAACTGGCGCATTTGATCCATAATCTGAAAACGACGATGTTATAGATGCGTCTGATAAACTCAAACCATCTTTAAAATCGTCAATCCCATTTTGATCCGCATCAGCTACAATGCCATATAAATCCACCATGGAGTTAGCACCTATAGGAACACTAAATCCGTTGGCATGCATGGTTGGTTGCATCCGTTGCAACGGAACCGTTGTGACATACCAGACATGCTTCATTACCGACATACGTTTGGGCAAACAAAATGCCAGTAAATACGAACATGGATGATAACATTTTCTTCATCATTTTCTCCTTTATTTATGTTAGTAATTAATGTCTCGATTTGTTATATAGAATTTACCCTAACATTATATATGATTTCAAGGTCTTAATATAAAATTTATATATTTTATAGTTTAATTTTTGTGTATTTGACAATTCAAAATAATCATATTAATACAATTATTGGTTATTTGAATTTGATTCGTTTTATCAAACTTTACTGAACTCTTTTACCCGGTAGTTCAGTTGGGAATTCAATCTCATCATGACAATCTGCACAGACCGGTGAATTATCAAATATTTCATCTGTATGACAATCTACACACTCATTATCTTCATGGTCTTCATCCAATTCAAGTCCAACGATTGAATGCTCAAATGTATCCAAATCCCAATCATGACAATCGAAGCATGATTTTGATGGAACTTTGAAATTTTTTGTTTCGCCATGACAGTCTTGGCAGGTTGCGTTACGATGCCTTTTTTTCAAAGACCAACCAATAACATCAGTATGGTTAAATTGTGGTTTTTCCGTAAGGCTATGACAAAAAGCGCACTGGTCATCACTATGACAGGAAACGCAGGTTTTTACGTGCTCTATCTTCTCCCGCTTGTGACCCAATTCGTGACATCTTCCGCAGTTATCTCCCTGATGACAACTGGTACACGTCAATCCAAACTGGTCAACGTGGTCGCTGTGGTGAAAGGTAACTATGGGAGCTGGCTCGTAAAGTGTTTCATAAACATATTTCTTTTCGGCAATGATTCGTGGGTGAGGAATTCCAAGAATATCAGACTTGTCAATAGACGGTTCAGAAACTGTTGATTTATGCTTTACCTCATGGCAGGCAACGCAACCCGTTTCATGACTCCAATCCCGATGGCATCCAATGCATTGACGATGATATGCTCCTTTAAGTCCCGGCTGCTGAAGATTACCAACCGCCGGAGAAATTTCGTGGCATTCTCTACATGGAGGGACATCCTTGTCTACTTCAGAATAATGGTGACAGAAGGAACATCCACCACTCATATCCGCCATTGAGGCGTGGAGTTTGTGAGCAAAAGGAACTGGTTGGTAAAGATTAACCAACTGATCCAAAACTACAATATCCGGTCCCTCTTCTATTTTATGTTCACCCTCGAGGTGTCCCCCATGCCGCGGGCAAATTGTGAGACATGGATCTACGAGGGTTGGTTTTTCGCACGAGTGGCAGGTTTCACAATAGGAACTCCATGCTTGCTGCCCATTCTGCCCAAACACCAACATTGAAGTAAGAAAAGCAAAAACCGTAAAAAGGTATTTAATCACTTTTATATCCTCCAAATCCGTGGATGACCGGTAATTTCATAACCAATAATCGGTACACCAGAACTAATGTCGAAATAAGACCAACGGTTACGGCAATTTCTGTCCAAGCCGGAATGTAACGAGCTTCAGCGTAAACAGGTTTAAAACCCAAAATGAAGACATTGTAGCGATTAAGTGCCACACCCAGTACTACTAAAGTTGAACCCGTGAAAAGCCACGATGATTTACTTCGCAACGAGTGGATGGAAAAAATCAACATTGGGAAAATCACTCCAAAAATGATTTCTACAAGAAAGCTGATGCTCTCTGGCGTACCGTCAATTAGATAGACGTACGTTTCCCGATTCACCATATCAATGAGCTTCGCAGCCAAGTAAATACCAAGAAGAATAGGAATAATTCGACTGATACTTGAAAGCACTATAGTCTCCGGTTTGAGATGGAACGATCGACTCGCCAGCAGCGACTCAAAGATCACCATCGGGAATCCCACAGCAAAGGCTGATAATAGAAACAGCAGTGCAAGAATTGGTGTGTGCCACAAAGGGTGAAGCTTTGTGGGAACTATTGTCATAAGAGCCCCCAGAGAAGATTGATGCATACATGAAAGAACAACACCTAAAATAATGAAGATGAACATAACGCGTCCAACCGTCCTATTGAGGAAGCGGATTAGCCCTGATACAACACCATCCATTTTGCGAAATAGTCCTGGAAGTTCCACTCCCCTTTCAAAGCGTTCTGCAACAACCGGAATAAACTCAATGTACAACACTGTTAAATAGAGCATAACACACATTCCTACTTCGAAGAGTGCTGAATTCCCTTGCCACATAGACGGAAGCATCGGGTGCCAAACATTGTAATATCGTCCCAAATCCGCCAGTAATCCCAGTGCTACAAATGTATATCCCAAAAGAGCCGTTAAAAGAGCCGGGCGTACTAAAACGTGGTATTCTTTTCTGTGAATGATATGAACCAAAAATGCAGTTGTAAACCCACCTGCAGCCAATGCTACGCCTGTTGCTACATCAATTCCTATCCAAAGTCCCCAAGGGTAACCATCAGTGAGATTGGTTGCCGCAGATAGACCATAAATAAAACGATAACCCGCTGAACTCAATCCAAGAAGAACAAAGGCAACCAATACCCAAACTCCTGAAGTAAAATACTTCTGCTTTCCAATAGGAGTTATAACGAACTCACTCATCGTTTTCTCCCTTCCCTGTCAGTCGCATAAGCAATCCCATCAATCCGAATAGTAGGATAGGTCCGTTAAACCACTTAAAGATTCCATGCTGTACCGGTTCCGTATATTTGGTTGGGCTCTCTTTTGGCAAGTCCGGGAATCCAATATCAGTAAAGGGCGCGCTGGCAAGATACAACCATGATGTACCGCCGACTTCTTCTTCGCCGTAAATATGATCCACATATCGTTCAGGAAAACGATGAATTTTCTCCCGTGCATGCGTCAGCAGATCATCTCTTTTACCAAATGCGAGAGCTTCTTCAGGGCACATTTCCACGCACCCGGGTAATTTCCCTTCATCAAGCCGAGAGGAACAAAGAGTACACTTCATCACCCGTGGTGTAAACGCATCGTCATATTCATACGCAGGAACTTGGAACGGACACGCCACCATGCAATAACGACAACCGATGCATTTCCACGCATCATAAGATACAGGTCCGTTTGGTTGTTTCTCAAGTGCACCCACAATGCATGCGGAAACGCACGCCGGATCTTCACAATGCATGCATTGGATTTTTATATCAAGTGGACGATTATCGACTCCTTTTCCTTCGTACCTGTTTACTACAGTGAATTGAGTGTCAGTGAGTCGTCTTTCATCGGAAAAAACCGATTTATCATCAAAATTAGTCAGGGGTTGATTGGGAAGATCATTGACATCATTACACGCATATTCACACTTACGACAGCCGATACAAAGTGTTGTATCAACGAGAACACCTATTCGATCGGAATTAAGAGTTTTATTTGTTGAAGCGTTAGCATTATTTGTACCAACCAATGATGCGGTAACAATACCTGCAGTTTTCAAGAAATCTCGTCGGTTTGCCATAATCACTCTCCTTCGTCAGGTAGATCCTTTTTTATTTCACCAATTTCTTTCTGAGCCCATTCTATTGTTTCGCGCTTGGCTTCTTCTATGTAATCAGGATGCTCGTGTTCATACATATCCTCCGGCATGCGTCCGGTGATCCAGGAAGGATTCATTGGATAGACATGTGGATTAAATACCGTAGAATACAAATGCCATACCAAAACAGCCAGCGTTGCCAGCCAGGCTTCCCAGTAGTGGACAACCAGGGAAACATCAAGAACTCCTTTAGGAAAAATGGAAATAACGAAGTTGTCAAACCAAAGTAATAATCCCGTGGCAATCATAATGATTGTGCCCCAAACCAATGCCCAATACTCTGCTTTTTCTATATAGCTGAAACGTCCAAACTTCGGTGGTGTTTTTTCACGTCCCAAATTATATCGAATACTTTGCAGAAATTGCCGAAAATCTGCGAATTTTGGCCACATATCTTTCCAGAAAATGCGACCGCGTTTTGTAAAGAGAAAAACCGCATGCCAGACAATGGTAATCATAAAAACAATAGCCGCCCATCGATGTATTTCTCCACGGAGTTCAAATCCCCGTCCCCAGCCGAAGAAGAAAGAAGAAATCCACGATTCACTAAACCTAAGAGCAAAACCTGTAACAACTAATGTGATAAAACTGAGCATCAGGAATGTATGCTGAGCAACTTCTCCGGGGCGCATGCGACGAACCTGAGGTTTTCTCATCATTAACAGGATTTTGCGGATTAGGTCAAGCAACCAATGAATTACCATTAACCCTATAATGATAATAATGACCACGATATAGATTTTTTCAATCACATCTGCCAAAGGCGTTCGCAAGCCTTCTCCACTTATGCCATGGATGGGCGTTGCTGCCAGCTTTGCGGATATACCAGGGTGGCATTCGCCACAGGTATCTTGAAGATTATTAGGATTTATCGTGGATGTCTTATCATAGCTCGGAAGAATTCTGTGAACCCCATGGCAGGAAGCACAGTTGGCAACCTGAATATCTCCCGCTTTACTCTTTAGTCCATGATAACTATCTATAAAGGTTGCCAATCGTCCGGCAGGTAAACCGTACTTTTCGTTTAAACGGGTAGATTCATGGCATGGAGCGCACGTTACTTCCGCTACTCTTATTCTTGATACGGGAGATCGAGGGTCGCTCGGTGAAATAATACCATGTTCTCCATGGCAATCAGTACAAACTGGAGCATCTGTTTCACCCCTGTCAACTAGTTTACCATGAATACCATCCCAGAAATCGCTCTCAATCCCCTTATGACACTCGCCACATGTGGAAGGAATGTTAAAATGATTCACAGATGATTCTGCATATCCCGGTGAAAGTATTCGGTGAGCAGTGCCTCCTGTGGAATGGCAGTCATTGCATGTTGCCGCTACATAAATACCCCCTTTTGTTGCCTTACCGTGAATGCTGTTTTCATATACTTCAACCGGATGATCAAGAAACATCTCATACTTTTTGGTCAAATCAAGATCTTCATGACATTTTCCACACGTGGCGGGTAGGTTTATCGGATGCACCTTGGACAACTTCACCGTTGAAGGCAAAATATCGTGATCGCCATGACAACTTGCACATGTTGGCATATCTACTACTTTTCCAACTTCGAGTCGACCGTGTATCTGATATTCGTCGGACGCATCATCATGACATACACGGCAGGGATCGCTCCCAGTAACAAATCCCGTATCTTCCTTGTGTGGAAATGTGTCCATGTCTTCGTGGCAATCGAAACAGTTGAAGTCATTATGAGAAGATTTTGCAAGATCATCTTCTATTGCTGTATCGTGAGCACCGGTCTCGTGGCAGTCAATGCAGGAATCATCTTCAATAAACTCATATTCTTCGTCCGTTTGTGCCGTAATAAAACTCATAGAAATGAACATTAGCGGCAGAATTAATCGCCATATTGGACGTTTCCGGGGTTCTCTATCGTTCTTTTTTATCAATTGTAAAATATTCATTAATCATCTCATCTTTTCATGGTAATTGAATTTCTTGTGGTAACGTTTTTAAGATTTCATTGTATTCGGTAAGTATTTGCTCTACAAGTTCAATATTATGAACACCTTGACTCCCGTCATTTTCAATTTTTTCAACTCCGGATTTAATTCTCCCTAAACTCATATGTTGACTTTCCGTAAGACGGGACGTTTTCACACGGTTTAATCCAGCCCTGATTTCTGAAATTGACTCATCAGATTCACTCTGCCACTCAAAAACCATATCTTCATATTCATCATCATGACAGTCCACACAAGAACGCTGACCTTGTATACCAGTAATTATACTGCGGTCAAGATGACATTCCGCACAAGTTACTTCCTCATCATACATAACATCAGGAATTTCTTCATCTGACAAATCGGTAAACCCGGAATAAATTTCAGCTTGAAGTTCATGGCAACTTTCACAATCCACTTCTTCTTGCGTATGATGACAAGACAGGCAATCGCTTTTGGACATGAGCAATTCACCATGCTGTGTACGATTGGAATGGCATTGTGAGCATTCCAGACGATTTTTGACAAGATGAATATTATGTGAAAAATTAATGTCAAAGACCCTGACTGACACATCTTCCATTCCAAAATGACAGTTGATACATTCTGATGGAACAATTTTTCCATAGGATGAAATATCCGGAATGACTTCATCAGATTTTAGTGATTTTAATGCACTTTTCAAGTTCCGATGAACTGATAAAAGTAATTCATCCGAATAGGCTACATTATGCACGATATTTCCATCTTTGACCAGTTGATAATTATATCCTGCTTCTTCAATTAAGGATTTTACATGCTGCCTGGATTTATCCTTAACATTGGATAGTTTCATTTCCCTTCTTACGCTAGCCAATGCTGATTCGGTAGATTCCATTTTTTTCAACATCAATTTTTCCCATTGATCGAGAATTTTGCCGTATCCTTTACCATGGCATATTTCACATGATTCAGCTTTGGCTTCCATGGTCTGACTTAAATCTCCATTTTCTCCATTTACGCTGTGAAACACATGGCATGCTTGGCAATTTAAACCGCCTTCATACATAGGATTCGGATGGGAAGGCACATGCTTCCCCCCTGTCCCGGAAAATAAATAATATTGTGAAAGATGTGAATTTTCATGGCAGGATTGACAATCAGGAATAATATCTGCAGATTTGGATACGGATTTATGCTGGATCAGGGAATGGCAATTCTGGCATTCAACTTTATGATTTGTGACGTGATTCAGATGAATAAATTCAACTTCATTGATGCGTTCAATCTTGCCGATTTCTGCATGACATGAACTGCACCGATCCACAGGAACTGCCCCATCTCCCACTTGCATAGACCCATGACATTTTTTACAATCAATTTCTTTTTCTACTACAAAACGGTGGTCATAAGATAGTTCAGGATCCGTACCCACGGGTGCAGCATGACACCAGGTACAATCATCAATAGGCGCATTTTCCGGCTGATTTTTAAAGTGACATAAAAAACATGTATTTTCAGTAACAGTCATATGATCGCCCTGAACAATCTGTGAATGGCAACTGGTGCAACGCAGTTTCTTTTCACGGCGAAGTTTGGTTACGTGAGGTTCATGGTCAAAAATAATTCCTTCTTTAAATTCTACTTTTCCTTCCAAAAGCCTTTGCTCATGGCATCCTGATCGCAAACAGCTTTCATCAGTTATTTCCGCCCACGGTTTGCTTTTTTTATATACACCGGTAAAGTAATTCACAACCATAGAGGCTGCTGTTAATTTCCCCTTCAACTTAGACTTCAATCCCGGTGGAAAATGGCAATCCGTACACGTAACATCTGAATGGGTGGATGTTTTCCACCCATCTACATAAGGTTGCATAAAGTGGCATGTTGAACAAAATTCCGGTTTTGATGTGTATTCCAGAGAGGAGTACAAAACAATCAATACACCCAAAATCAAACCACTGATTAGTAATAAGGATCTCAATAACTTTTTCTTCATACGTTCATCTTAAAAAAACGATCCAATAATAATCACAACAAGCAGAAAAAAACCAATTGCTAAAAACGTAAATCCGGCAATATAAAATAACCGTTTCATCCAAAGGGGCAAGGGTGAAATTAATCGAGCTTTATATTCAGCTTCCGAAAGATTTTCAAATTCAAGGGACCGTTCTTCTTTAAATAATTCCTCAGTCATTCGCCCCGTAAATATCACTTCATCCATTGGAAATGCCCCAGGGCGCATGTGGGTATTAAAAAAGTGAACTGTAAAAATAAATCCTGTTGCCAACAAAGCTTCTTCTGAGTGTATGATGTGTGCCGCATTGATAAGCCACCCAGGCATAATTTTTGTGAAAATTTCCGGAAACCAAAGTGTCAACCCTGAGGCGCCAATTATTCCCATTCCCCAAAAGACAGCAAAATAATCAAATTTTTCCCAATAAGTCCAACGACCGAATTTTGGTGGATATTTCTTTGCCCCAATGAAATACGCAATATGATTGAAAAAATCAAGGAAATCCTGCCAATTTGGAACCAAGCTATCCGGCCCCCAAAATACACCCTTTTTCTTCTCGCCAAACCGCTTATAAAAAATGGTAGCAAGATGTACGGAAAAAATGATGAAAAATAAAGAAGCGCCCAATCGGTGAAGAATCGCTGCAGCACGAAACCCAACAATATTATTTGCAATCCAATTTGCAAATTCCGTGTGGCTATATTTGAGTGGAAGCCCCGTTGCAGCAAGTGTTAAGAAAGAAAGAATTATTCCCAAATGCATGAGACGCTCAACTTTTCCAAACCGACGCACTCTGAAAGCTGATTTGGGTTTTTTCTTGATGGGGCCTTCAGATATTCTGCGAATAATCAAACGTATAAGCCATAAAAGCGTATGACCACCAAAAACGATTAATACACTCCCAAGTAAGAAAATCATAAAAGAATGAATACTACTTAAAATTGCATTTTCATCATGAATCATCGGTGAATAGTGTTGGAGGTATTTCACAAAATTGATATTCACGTTTTCGTGGCATTGTCCGCAAGTTTCAATAATGTGGACTTGGCTAATGGTGGAAGCCTCATTTTCATCGGGCAAAATTGAATGATTATCGTGGCAAGAAACACATGTAGCGAAATCCTCTCCCTGATATCCCAACTGGTACATTTGACCGTGATAAGAGGTATTATATCCTGACAGAACATCAGGATTTAACTGGAATTTCATGGTCATGGATCGATCTCCATGACATTTTCCGCATAATTCTACAACGGATTTCCCTTTTAATGATTCACCCGGTTTTTGAATAATACGCTGTCCATGACAGTCCATGCACCCCGGAGCTTCTTCGTGACCCTTTTCTTTTGCAATAAAATGAGAAGAGCGTTCATATTGATGTTGTTGATCAGGATGGCAGTCTGCACAGGATTTTTCCAAGCCTGTTTTCAAAACATGATCCGGTGCCTGAAAATGATAATCGTGGCATGAACCACAATCCGATTTCTCTCCGGATTGTATTTTTTCAATTTGACTCCGATGAATTTGTCCATGAGCATCATTTTCCCCGGTGATCAATGAAGTATTATGGCACGTCAAACATACTTCTGTTAGATTTTTTTCAAAAACAGATGATATGGCATCAGCAACCATTTCTGTAGAATGACCCGTATGGCAAACCACACATGTTTCTAATCTTGGATCATCATTTTTCTCAGGACGATGGATGGATTTTTCGTAATCCATATGACAAGTAGTACACACCTGATCCAATTTTGCCACAGAAACATTACTTTCAGAATCGTGGGGTGAAAGCACTTTGTGCTTTGCATGACAATCTGAACAAATGGGTGCATCAATATTGCCTGATTTTACCTGCTTGTAGTGACCACTTTGTGTATAATTTTCAACTTGATCTTTATGGCATTCGTTACAGGATTCTGTGACATGGATTTTCCAGTCCGATTCTGAAAAAGAATCTTTTTCATGTTTGAAATGTGGATCATGGCACGAAACGCAGGTAACTTCAGATTCTTCATCTTCTTCATTCCAATGAGCAGAATGAAGAAATTCATTTAATACATCTTGATGGCAGACCCCGCAAACTTTGCGAGGTTGTCCTTTCCATGTTATTTTATGTTTACCATGACAATCTGCGCAAGCAGGTATGGATGTATATCCTTTATTGACAAGTGGTTGAAAAAAACCATCCACAAAAGCAGCTTGAGCATCTTCATGACAGGTACCACAGTCTGGTATCTCCGGGCGGAATTCATGGAAATCTTCTACTCCATCTAAATCAATATGGCAGTCAATACATTCAAATCCTTCGTGAGGTGTCCCGTTGAATAAAGCTTCATGAACGTAGAGCGATATGCTTATTCCTCTCCGATTAACCTCCAATGATTCATCATCATGACAGGCGAGGCATGTTTCGTTATCCTGAGCCCATAAGAAAAAAGGGATTATCAGAAACAGAAACAACCATTTAAGGAAAAATTTCATGGATTCCTCTTACATTTCAAACTATTTCATATCATCCGGATAAGGGTGAGCTATTTCCTTCAAACGTTTTTCATATTCAAATGGCTTATAAGTAGGACTGGATTCATTATGACATTGTTTACATGTTCCTTCGTCAATTCTCCATAATCCTACGGAAGCCGAATCCATTTCACCTTTATAGACTGCCGTCATTACTTTTTTCTTTTTGTACTTGGACCCGGGACCATGACATGCTTCACACCCAACACCTTGTAATCCGGTCATCCGTTTAACTGCTTTTTCAGGTTTGCCGTTTTTCTTTGTTTGTGCCCAAAATGCGTCATCTTCCAATTCATAGCCACCAGAGCCATATCCTGTAGTATGACATTTGAGGCAAACGGGAGCTTCCCATGGAGAATTTTCCAATCCTAAATCTGACGCTATTTTGATTGATTCTTCAGATTTCAAGGTTTCAAATGAATTTGCATGTGGACTACCCTCCCATTTTTTATACTGCGCACCTTTCTTTTCGCTTTTATGACAGGTCTTGCATTTCCCCGTTCCTATATAATCGAAACTCTGGGCATGGATGAAACTGATTATTGACACGACCATTATTAATCTAATCTTCATGATAATCTCCTTTAATTCAAGTCAACTTGACCATTAATATGTTTTGTTTTATCTATGATAATTCCATTCGCATCTAACACGGTAGAGTGACAAATAAAACACTGTTGTTTCGTCCATGTACCTGTATGGCCATCCGGTGGCAGTCCATGACATGTGCCACATTCCGCGCTTTCATAATCAGTCCAGATAACAGATGAATTATTTCCAGTAATTAGACTATCTCCGTAGGAAAATGAAAATGCGCCATGACAATAGATATTACTGCAGGAAGTATTAGATCGATCCCAGGTAGGTGATAAAACACTGCTGTCCGTAGCAACAGAACCAAATATGACTTCGGCGATATTGTCAGAATCAAGATGGCCATTATCCAAATAATTGGTTGGAACCTGGTGGCACTCATCACAATTCACAGTTGAAATTTCTGATTCCATGTGTACCCGATGAGCACCGACTGTTATTAAGGACGGGTCCGTGTTGTTATAAATATCCTTTGGAGGATAAGCTACCCCAGAAACTGCATCGCCGTGGCAGGTGGTGCAAGATCCAATCCCGGAAGTATGGCAGGTGTTGCAACTTGAGCCGGTTACGCCACCAGCGAAGTCATCGCCATGGCATTTTTGACAATCAGTAAAATCCCACCCATTTTCCCAAAATATTCTGCCATGGTAATCGGAAGAATCCGGGCTGATCCATGCAAAAAATTCTGGATGTCCGCTGGAACCTCCGGCATGACATTGATTACACGAAATACCGCTCGACCCTCCATAATAATCTTTACCATGACAAACGCTACAGGTTTGAACCCCACTGGCTTCAATTTTCGCCATGTGTGAATTCTCGGCACCTTGAATAATCCACTCATCCGGATGTATTGACGGATTTGCCGTTTCATCGCAAGCAGGAATCATCAATAAAATGATGAATATCGGTAGTGTTTTTGAGTTCTTCATCTTTTCTCTAATGGCAATCCCTACAACTTGGATCATTGGATGGTTCGTGACAAACCTGACATACATCCGGCGCATCTAATGCAGATGATCCATGTTCTCCACCGTTCGGTAAAAATACGCCGACCCAATTGGGGAAATTATGATTCATAGGCATTATATTTTGTGACGTATGGCAGGATGTGCAATCTTCTTCTCTGCTGTGACACGTAGAACATTCATATACTCCAGCTGAAGCTTCAAAACCGTGGATTGATAAATAATCTGAATTGTGTACTTGCAACGCAACTTGCTGATATTGGTGACAATTATCGCAAGTGTTGTTGTCATGGCAGAGTGCACAATTGTCACCGGTGAAATTATTCATTGAAAAACCATGTTCATTTTTCCATCCAGCAATATGACTCTTGGGTTTCTGATATGAATGGCAGGATTGGCAATCGTTTTCCTTCCACACGAAAGCGGGTTCCGATCCATCATCACCTTCAATACTGCCATGACAGACTAAGCAATCATCGTATGTATCCAAATGTTGCTTGTGTGAAAAATCAGGTCCTCTTCTTGAAATAAATGGCAAATATGTTAATGGATTATCTGCCTTTGTATGGCACAATTCACAATCGCTATCTTCTGAATCCTCATCTACTGCATTTTCATGACAATCCGCACAGACTTCATCCATAGATGGAAGTAGTTCACGATCATTTATCGTCGTGGATTCTTCAACATTTTCATGACAATCGCTGCAATCCAGCTCTTCTTCAATGTGGAAATCATGCGGAAAATATATCCGATCCCTGTCTTGGGAAAAACCCAACGATAACAGAACAATGAGCATTGTGTTACATTTTAACATAAACAATCACTCCCGCTCGACCATCTTTTTTGTAATACGCATTTACAATATACCTGCCGAAAAACTTGATATTTAATTTTTCTATTAGATTCCAGTCCAGCCACCCATACACGCTAGATGCATTGATTGGCTCGATGATATCATTATAATTAAAAATATTAAATGAAACATTGCCACCAAATTTCACGGTTTTTCCTGCTTTCTTGGCCATCCCAACCGTGCCACCATACACCTCGTTATTTTCTCGAATACCTGCAATAATTGAGACATAATATTGGCCATAAAATAATTGTGAGTTATAAAATACTGTGCTGTTTGTTCCGGCTCTGAAATTTACTTTTTGCAAAATTTCCATTTGCGGTTTGAGACTCCAAGCCCATCCGGCAGTATAGGTTACAGGGATATCCATTTTTTCAACCCAGGGCCATGGATGTATTCCATTTAATCGTAATTGGTGAACGCCAAATTTCAATCGATGACTTTTTAAAATTTTGCTGATCGACAATCTAGTATAGTTCAATTCACTTTGGTCTAAATCCATTACGATTGTCTCATGAATTATCAGTCCAAACATTTTCCAATTTGAGGCGAATCCCACAAGAGGACGAAGTGTGTCATTTCCGCCTTCTGTCATATAGGATATATTGATAAATTTATTTTTTTTGTAAAAACTCCATGAGGTTTGAAAAAGTATTTTATTTATATATACACCATCAGAAAAAAAGCTGGGTTGAACATAAGTAGTATCGCTGAAATCAAGAACTGACTTAAACCCACCAATTAATTCAATTTTACCAAATCTCTTGGTAGAAAAACCTGCTTGAAATCCATCCACATTGACATTGGCATAAGAAGACCAATAATTAAATCGCCCTAAGGTAATTGAGAAAGGATGATGTTTCCAATTCACATTGAATTCATACATTCTGAATGGATTAATGTATTGGCTCGTTTCTGAACCGTACTCAAATCGAGTAGATAGCTTAAAGGAACCAAAGGACTGATGATAATTAAGCAATGAGCTCAAATAAGTTGATTTTATATCAAATGTTTTCAATCGGGGATAAAACACAGAGGTTGTAACCTCTAAATTGGATTGAGCGATTCCAGTTCGTGGTAAAATTGTAAGGATGAAAACCAAGAACGTGAGAAAATAATATCTCATCACTTTATCAAATTTATTGAGGTTACAACCTGTCATGTTAGATTAACCTATGTTCATTTTATGAATTATTGAACATTTTCCGATTATTAATTACTGTAAGGGTTTGGCCATTTATGACCAGGTAGCTCTGACCAATACATATTGTTAAACCCAAATTTAATTGATTTAACATCGTAACCGATTACAGTTAAATATGCAATGGACGCTGCAGCAGTCTGTCCCGTGTAGCAGTAAAATATATTGCCACCGGCAGGATCAAAAGCTGACAGATTTTCACTCATTTTCAGTGTTGCTGGAGTAAGTTGATATGATCCATCAATATGTCCATGACCTATATAATCGGTTTCGCTCCAGTAATTCATGATATTATAAGCAGATGCATTACTAATTACATCACCAGCTGTAACAAGTAACCCTTCACCCCAAGCCGTAATTGCTCCACTTATTCTTGCATCCAGGATTTCTTCGGCAGTTTCAAACCCTGTATTTAATTCAGGATAATCAAATGACGGTAATGATGCAGATGCTGTAGTTACAAGATCAGTAGCATATTGATCTGAACAATTTGATGTCCATTTGTCCAGGCTTTCATCATACGCACTCATACCAAACTTCATGACGTATGCATCATATCCTTTTAACCTTAAAAGTGTATGCGCAAATGACGCCGATTGACCAGAATAGCATGTAACCAAGATGGGCTTACTTGCACTGGCGGCTTCATCAAACATGGATGTTAGCGTCACATTCACCGCATTATCAATATGCGAAGCGGCGAAGTCATCAGCAATACGCAGATCGAATACGGTGTAAGCTGTATAATCAAAGTCAGCGTCCAACACACCGGATCCCAGGATCCAGGATCCCATATTATTTACGTATCCACCGTCAGTTCCTTCAAGATATTCAACGAGTACTTCAAACTCATTGACTGCTTCTGCATTCTCATCTTCACACCCCGGAATGATAAAGAGTGTAATGCTGAAAAGCAGGATTAGGATTTTGTTTAACTTCATGTTAACCTCTCTTTTTTGTTGTTAGTATTGTGGCCATTCAATAGGTAAACGGCCATTCACTGTTATACTTGAATTGGCATTTACTTCATCGGAGTAAAGCGAATCCAAAAAACTTTCCCATAAAAATTTATGCTGATTCTCATCAATTAATTCGGATGTAAGGTGACAGCTTTCATTACATCCTTTTCCACCAGTAGTGTCTGTTTGTGCAGTCCATTTATTAATATTGTGTGGACTTGTGTATTCCCATGTTGGTCGATCATCATAGTAAGGCAAATCAGCATGCCCCCAAGGTTCATAAGAATCTCGAGAAATAGGTATATGCCTCACTAATACCCATTTGCCATCATGCAATTGTGGATCAGGATTAAATCCGATTTTAAAACCAGGATATTCGCTGTAATCGTGTAGTCCCTCTTTCCACTCACCCTTTGTATGGCAATTGTTGCAATTATTATATGGTTGAGAATGGCAAACAAAGCAGGATAATTCACCTTCTTCTCCTCCATAAGTCCAATGTTTGGTATGCCAAGTATTATCAGGGTTTTCTTCTATTGTATGGCAATCAATACATTCAGGTAAATCATTTATATGGTATCGGGATTCTGCGTAGCTGGCGTCTTCGTGGAAATCTTCCCTATGGCAATCGATACAGTGTTTACCTCGTAATTGATGAACATCCGGATTATTCCCTTCTAACTCACCGCGATAATCCACACCAATTCGGCTTCCATGACAAGCCATACAATTATTTTCCTGACTGGGTTTTTTGTTAAACTTGTGGCTATTAATAAATCCCCCTTCTACGCTGTTAGGCCGACTAATATGGCATTGCCCACAGGTTGTATGGCAACTGGAACATTCTTTATCAAAATTTTCCGTTAATTCTGCTGGACATTCATCAAAGTTATTGTGATCTTTATCGCCACCTAACTGTCTTTGTGCAATCGTAGTCATTTCTCCCCATGCTTTGGTATGCATAGAATTCATATTCGTGTTTACAATTGTTTCATGACAAGGGGAACAAAACTCTTCTGGATATTTAGATGGATCTTTAATAAATGTAGAATCGTGGGCTTCTTCAAATTTTGCCGGTTCTGTTCCACCGTGACAATTGACACATCCGATGATAGCGTGAGCCGGATCGATATCAGAAAAAGATGCTTGATTACCAATAAGATTAATAAAAACTTTTTCCCAAGGATCCAACGGAGCCACAGACCCACCTCAGCCACCACCGCCGCCATTTGAAGTTCCAGATTCTTCAGATGCTACTAAGTTTACCAAAGCCTCCTTATTAATATGACATCCCTCACACGTAGTAGAATCACCCAATTTAGAGGTGACAATTCCGGTATCGCATGTGACTATAAATAGCATTAGGGCTACGGGGAAAATAATGAAACTAGTATTGGTTCCGTTTTTCATATTTTCGTCATTAGATAATATTGTTTTAAATGATTAATATTCCCCGAAGCTAAATAAACATCACAACGCCTACATTCTGCATCCTGACAAGCCTGAGAAGTGTCTTTGATTTGCCAGCACACTTGATCATCCGCAAGATACGCTGGACAATTTTTTCGTTCTTTTTCTGTGCAGGGTTTAATATCCCAGCAGGGAATGAGAGCTAATAATCGCCTGATTCCAGCTAAGTTCAATTTATCTTTAAGAATTAGTTTACGTATACAAGCTAGCCACTCAATATCTTTTTGAGTGTAAAGTCTTCTGTTAGATCGAGTACGGTGGGGAATTAATAATCCAACTCGTTCGTATAATCTCAGAGTTTCAGGTGAAACACCTATTTTCTTTGCCGCAAGGCCAATTGCATAGACAGGTTCGAATGGATCAGACTTAATGGATGGCGATATGTAGGATATCATATAATAAACCTGTATTTCTACCTACAGGAAATTACACATCCCAAATTATACAAAACAAGTATTTAAGACCAAATTATCCTTTAATTAATTTTCTGCTATTTTCAATTCAGATCGATTTCAGAATTCTATTTGAACTAGTGATCGTGCTCACACTTACTTGGCATTCGTGAACCATCTTCTAAAATGGCCCATTTCCAAATCGGAACTTGTTTCTTTAATTCAATAATAAACCAAGACATGGCATCAATGGCTTCTTTCCGATGCTTTGACCAAATAACTACATGGAGACTGGTTGCGCCTACTTCCACCCTTCCGATTCTATGTTTACAAAATAAATCATGGATAGGAAATTTTTGACAAGAGTCTTCTGCAAGCTTTTTGAGCTCTGCTTCTGCCATACCTTCATATTGTTCATATTCTAATGCCGTAATTGAATTTCCATATTCTGTGGCTCTAACACGGCCATTAAAAATAAGTTCTGCGCCATCTTGTTCCCGAGTATCATCATTCGGGAAAAAAGAAATGGGACCTTTAATGATTTCGACTTTAATCATATTATTATCCGCCCTGAACCGGTGGAATGAATGCCACTTCATCTCCATCATTCAGCTCAATATTATTAGGCATATATTTTTGATTCACCGCAATTCGTAAAGAAATACCATCCAACTTTCCACCGGCCTCCGACCGAATTTTTTGTTCTAATTCTGAAGCCGATGTACCTGCATTTAATTCTATCACAAATTCATCTACACCCAAGGCATATTTTACTTGTGAGAAACATTTTACTTTAATTTTAATCATATATTTATTATTTGAGTTGAATGGTTTTTACCATCATATATCAGCAATTTCCCCATTAAGTCTGGTTTTATGCCTACAATGATTTTTATGGCTTCTAAGGCTTGAATATTCCCAATAATTCCCGGAAGCATTCCCAATACACCTGCATCAGCACACGTTTCTTCACCGGATGGTGGGTCAGGAAATAATTCTTTATAACCTGGGCTTCCATTAACGTTCAATACAGCAACTTGCCCTTCCCATCGATACAATCCTCCATAAATCATGGGTACATTAGACTGTTTAGATATTTGATCAATCAATTGCCGCGTTTGAATATTGTCTGTCGCATCAATCACAATATCACATTTTTGGATAATTCCCAACCCATTGGATTCGTCTATATAATCTTCAACACATTCAATGTGCGTAATTGAATTGATGTGGGTCAAAGACTTTTTGGCAGAATGAACTTTCTTTTTCCCAATATCATTCATTCCATGTAATGGTTGACGATGAAGATTCGATAATTCAACATGATCGCCATCAATCAGAATCAATTTCCCAATACCTGCTGCAACCAATGACTGAGATACTGGGCAGCCTAACCCACCTAATCCAACGATTGCCACGCTTGCATTTAAGAGCTTTTTCTGACCTTCCAGCCCAAATTCCGGTAAAACCGTTTGGCGAGACCATTGGCTTAAATCTTCCTTCTCCGATTGAAATTCAATCCATGCTTGAGCGCCGCCTAATAAACTGAATGTATCTTTTAAGTTCTGTTCAATAATCATTCCTTCTGTCACAATCCCAAATTGACACACCAACACCTTTTTTCCTTCAATTTTTTGAATCAATCCTTCTTTGGAAATAATAGCGTCAATGCCATCCATTGGAAATTCATTCTGCTGAGATTTTGGACGTACATCAATCACAGTGAATTCAGATTGCCGCTCAAAAAGTTCTTTAGGCGTTAGAATCATTTAATAGATTTCCAGGGCAATATATTCACATTAATTTTTTCATCGACTTGTAATGACGATTCGCCGGGTTCTGAAGATAAAATACAATTGGCTATTAATGATGATGACAACATATGGGATCCAGTTTTGGTTGAAGGTTGGCACACCAATTGTCCATCTTCAATCCAAGCATTACCAAATAAAAATCGATATTTCATTTTTTCCCGGGGAAATGGCTTTTTCAAAATTCCCTTTACTTTTTCGGATTCCTTCTTCCCCATCATTGATTCCAAGACAGGCCAAACCCACTCCATGAATCCGATATAAGCCGATACTGGATTCCCAGGTAAACCAAAAATTAATGTAGAATTTCCTGTGCCAAAGAATAAGGGTTTCCCAGGTTTTTGAGCCACTTTCCAAAAATGTTCTTCAACACCTAATTCCATAAATACTTCGCGGACATAATCATAGCGTCCCATAGATACACCACCAGATGAAATAATAATATCACACGTGTCCAGTGCCTCAGATAGAAATAATCTTAAGGATTCTTTATCATCCTTAATAACATTTTGCAGGATAATGTCTGCCCCAGCCCGATTAACTAATTCTGAAAAGACGTATAAATTTGAATTATAAATTTGTCCTTCACCTAACGGTTCTCCCGGCTCTACCAATTCATCTCCCGCTCCAAAAATGGCTATCTTTGGTTTCTTAAAAACAGAAAGATTCGCATACCCAAACGTAGCACAGGTCCCTATTTCGCTGGGTGTGATAGGCGTTCCTTTTTGAATAAGTATTTCACCCTCATTAATTTCTTCGCCCTTTTTCCGGATATGTTTTCCAGGAGTAGCTTCAATGGTAAACCTGACAGAATCATCGTTAGAGAATCCACTGGTGTCTTCTACCATAATGACGGCATCAGCGCCATTTGGAATTTTCGCGCCGGTCATGCATTGGATGCATTCACCCGAATTTAATGTGATATCACTAGGCGTTCCCGCAGAACTAATGCCAACCAATGTTAATGTAACTGATTTTTTTTGTCTGGCACCTTTCGTATCCGCAGATTTTATCGCAAATCCATCCATGGCAGAATTATCAAATTGTGGCGATGAAAAGGACGCAATTATATCTTGGGCTAATACTCTTCCACCTGCTTCATGAAATGGAATCAATTCGGATTCTAATGTAAATAGATGTTCGTTAATGATTGATTTTGCTTCATGAAATGGTATCATAAGAGTCCCTTTATTAAAAATAGAATGGCAATAATAATGACGCCGCCCATTATTTTTTGAATTGTTTTTGGTTCAAATTTAATTGCACCCATATAGGAACCAACAAAACCACCTACAAGTACGGCACCCGCTAAAGGTAAAATAAAATCTATTTCAAATGTGCCTAAATTTGCCCGCGTAATCACACCCACAAGTGAATTCACCCAAATAAACATGGCACCGGATGCAGCCGCTTCCTTTTCGGTTCCAAGCCCAAACATAATAATTAATGGCACCAAATATATACCACCGCCAATACCAACAGCGCCAGCGATAAATCCCAATGTTCCACCTAAACTCAAACAAAAAATCCATTTCTGAATTCCGGTTAATTGAATTGAAAGTTTCAAATCATTTAATATGTATATCCGTATTGCCACTAAAATGAGTGTTGCCAGTAAAAATAATTTAAAAAATGTTTCAGGGACATCTAATGAACCAGCGATAAATGTCATTGGAATTGATGTGGCTAAAAATGGAAGTATAAGATTGAGTCGTCCGTGGCCATTTTTCCAGAAATGTATCATGCCAATAAATGTAACCACTAAATTCATGGTCAGGGAAGTTGTTGGAATCACCTGATAACTCACACCAAAAATAGCCATTAATGCGGTGTATGATGAACCACCACCGAGCCCCACAGATGAATATATCAGCGCTACGAAGAAAAATAAAATTGGTAAAATAAATTCGGTCATTCCAATTCAATTAACTTTGCGAATCCGCCAGCTGGCGGATTCGCAAAGTTCCCATTTATCCAATACTCCATAAATCCAGTATTCCATTTTTAATGCTTCTCACCTTTTATCATATGGAATGAATGAAAAACTGTTGGTATCAACACGTTTATTGCATCTTTGACAGCACCAGTACTTCCGGGTAAACAAATAACAACTGCCCCATCCACAACGCCTGCTGTCAAACGTGATAGCATGGCAGATTTAACTTTTCCTCGGCCGTATGCATGGAGAGCCTGCTCGATACCCGGTAGCTTGGAATTAAATATTTTATCCAATGTTTCAATTGTCAAATCACGTGGTCCCAATCCTGTGCCACCTGTTGTTATGATCAATTCTACACCATTTTTGATCCACTCATGAATGGTTGAGACTAAATCTTCTGACCCATCCGGTAAAACAATATGTTGGTCAACAGAACAGCCCGCATTCCTAAATCCATTCGCTAAAATAGGTCCGGATTTATCTTCACATTTTCCTTCAGAGATACTATCACTTAAGGTGACGACGCCAACTCTTGGACGATAATCCGTAGCATGATCTGACTTTCCACCCATTTTTGTCACCAATTTTATTTCGCCAATAGTCATGGTTTTGTCCACGCTTTTGCACATATCATAAATAGTAAGTGCTGCTCCAGAAGCAGCTGACAACGCTTCCATTTCAACACCAGTCGCTTCTTTTGTCTTTACTGTAGATCGAATCCCAATAGCATTTGGCTCTAATTCAAATTCAATATCTACAAAGGATAAATTTAATTGATGACACATGGGGATCATTTCGGCAGTTTTTTTCGCTGTTTGAATTCCGGCAATTTTGGCTGTGGTTAGCACATTCCCCTTTGGAAGTGCGTCATCTTGAATGGCTAATATCGTTTCAGGGAGCATAGAAATTTTCCCTTCAGCCTTAGCCATTCGTGTGGAACTCATTTTATCAGTCACGTCAACCATTTTGACATTCCCAAATTTATCTAAGTGTGTAAAATCATTCATATCATAAATTCCTTTATTAATCTTTAATCCAATTTGGATCGTTTTGAAATTCATAAATCATTTTATCTTTTTTCGTTTTTAACTGCCATGATGACTCAATTCCATTGATAATCAATAATTGAATTTCTTTACGTGAGAATCCAAAAATATTATTAAGATTCATATATTCTTCAGCTAAAGAATTATTAAACATTTTTGGATCATCGGTATTCACAGTTACTATAATTCCATGATCGATGTATTTTTTTATTGGGTGAGACTCAATTTTTGTTATCACCCCTGTGCAAACATTTGAAATTGGACACATTTCCAATGGGATTTGATATTCTGCAAGATAATCTAATAATGATTCATCTTCAAAAGCGCGAGTTCCATGACCAATTCGATCTACTTTAAGTTCCCGTATTACTCCCCAAATACTGCTTGCTCCTGCAGCTTCACCTGCATGAGCCGTCGTCCTAAAACCATACAGACGAGCTTTTTCATATATAGTTTTAAAACGTTCAGGCGGAAAATCATGCTCTGCTCCACCAATACCAATCCCAATAATCCCCAACTCTTTCACTTCATGTTTTTCGTCAAGAATCAATGCGGCTCTATTTAGTTTTGTATCTCGACTTAAATCTGTAATTAGTGCAATTTCAATTTCAGATACCTTCGATAGACCTCGTCGAATTGCTTCTGCTATTTTTTGTGTTTTAAGACCAACTGATTCGAAGTCAATTGGCGTAAAAAAAGCTTCAACATATTTAATATTTTGTTTTTTTAAACTGATTGCAATTTCTTCACATATAAAAGTAAAATCTTCATATTCTCGAATAAATGTGTTCTTCCATGTCCAATTTTCAAGAAAATGTGAGAAATCTCTAAATTTAAATTTTTCTTTAAGTGCCTTTATATTTTGAACACTTGAATCCCCACCATACTTTTGAATAAGTGTCCACAATGCATCAAAAGGAATCGCTCCTTCAAGATGTAAATGCAACTCTACTTTCGGAATACTATTATACCAACTATTTGATAAATTATTTTTCACTTTATTGAATTTATCCCCCTATTTGGGTCATTGATTCTCGGTTTTCATTCCCTTGATTTTGGGCATCCCAACCATCTTTAAATTTTTTATTCATGGTATCCTTAATCATTTTTTCTATTTGTTGGCTATCTTTCCCATTACGCATTGCATCTCGAAGGTTAATTTCATCTTGGCTGTAAAGACAATTTAACAATTTTCCGTCAGCTGTAATTCGGATACGGTTACAGTCACAACACAATGTTCTTGAATATGCAGGAATCACGGCGACTTTTCCTTTATAATCATTCACTCGAAAAACATGATGCTCGGTTTGTGATCCATCAACCGGAATTAATTCTTCCACTTGTTTCTCTAAATCAGCGACAATTTGATCTGCTCCATAAAATTTTCCCGTCTTCCAAATTTGGTGTGAATCAAATGGCATAAGTTCAATGAAGCGAACAGTAATATCATTTTCCTGGGTGAGTGCTATAAAATCCATGAGTTCGTCATCATTAAAATCACGCATAGCAACCACGTTTAGTTTGATGGATTGAAAGTTGGATTCCATGGATTTTTTAAGACCATTTAATACTTTTTCCAATCCATCACGGCGTGTGATTCGTTTGAATTTTTCAGAATCTAATGTATCGAGACTGATATTGATTCCAGTCAAACCAGCAGCTTTTAAAACATTAATATTATTAGCAAGCAATTTCCCGTTAGTCGTTAAATGGATGGATTCTACTCCATCTAACTCATTTGCAAATTGAATAATTTTTACAAGATCAGGTCTTAGAAGTGGTTCACCACCGGTAAATCGAATTTTGGATACACCCATTTGAGATATTAATTCGATGAGCTGGAAAATTTCTTCAGTGGAAAGGAGTTTATCTTCGATGCGGAAATCTATTCCTTCTTCCGGCATGCAATATATACAGCGGAAATTACATTGCTCGTTTAAGGCAAGGCGCAAATAGGTAAAGGTTCGACCGAATCGGTCTGATATAGATGATTGCGTCGTGGGAATTGACGCATCACCAAAGTTCTGGATGATTGGGTGTTTTTTTTCCATTCTCTTTCCAATTCACCCCGATATAATAATGTCGGGGATCGGGAGCAAATCCTGACGTTTCCATCAGAACCGTATCGGCCTCAATCCTTGTCCGCAAACTGGCGGATTTAGGTTTTTCGGCTACGAGAGCTATATTAAAATATTACTATTTTATTTTTGGATCAAATCCTTTATTTATATCGCGCTTTAAATTCATCAGATGCTTTTTTACGTCGTGCCTTTTCAGCTGGATCCATTTCCCCTAAAAACCATCGATGATTCTCTGATTTCAATGTTTTTGTTAATAGCTTTTGGAGTTTCTTTGCTGCTTTCACATCATTCCTATCACTGGATTTTAAGCCATGTGAAATTATTTCTTCAATTTCAGGAATAAATTTAGAATAGAAGTGCTTTCCTAAATCATAAGTTCCATGCCAATGAGTGTAATCCGGGGCCATCATAGAAGCGCCATGTCTTGCTCTACGTCCTTCGTGATGCCAAAGTTCAAACCATGTAAAATCGATTGGGTCTGAAAACTTAATATGGTTTCCATCACTATCTTTTCGAAGTAATGGTAATGCAGCTTTATATAATTGTTCTCCAGGTGTGGCAAACTTTTGGTCATATAGGTCAATAAGTCCTTCATACTGAATAAAGAAATTATCTGTGAAATTGTCATTATGGCATCCAGCGCATACATCTTCCATATTTTCTCTTCGAGTATCTGCATGAATTGATGCGGATTCTAATCCCCATTTTTCATCAGTCTCATGAGATAATTTGGAATGAACCGGACGATTATTCCATTTTATTCTTAATCCAATATTATGTGAAATATCTTGATTTGGTGTAGCAGACATATGGCAAGTCGCACAGGTAGGAGCAGCATTATAATCTTCGCCAACAACCCATTTGGATGATTCTAAATTCATTTTATCTACATTTGCATAAAAGTTAATACCGTGTTTTGACTCATCATAAATTTCTTTCTGTGGATGATCTGGACCTAGGTGACATTTTCCGCAATTTTCTGGCCGACGAGCTTGTGCGATAGAAAATTCATGTCTTTGATGACAAGCAGAACATGAACCCGCTGAACCGTCTGGATTAATTCGACCAATACCCGAATTTGGCCAAGTAGCAGGATCAAGTGTTCCATCATCATTAACTTTTACTTGGGAGCCATGACATTGCCAACATCCATTCACAGCTGCAGCAGAATTTCCATGAGGAAAACCATCTGTAATAAATCCACGATTACCTTCAACCACTTCTGCCAAAACATTATCCAATGAGCCCATAATTTGCCCAGCCTTTGAGTGGTGAGAATTAACAAATTCATCCACTTCTTTTTCATGACAACGAGCACAATCATTTGGACTCACAATAATTGAAATCAAATAATCATTATGTTCAAAAGCATCTGCATCACCTTCTTCAGCTTTGTGACATTCATAACAGCCAACATTTGCGCCATAATGTTTACTATTCCCCCACTGTTGATACAAACTCACATCATCAGATTTATGACACTCCAAACATTCAATCGACTCTTCAGATAATTCATTTGGTAAAATATCTTTTGAGGATCCCATTGAAAGGGAAAGCGCAAATCCAATTGCGATTATTAATACAGTTTTATTTCTTTTCATGATTTTATCCTTTAATTAGGAGTTATTTATCCATTTACGTTCAGAAATTTACTATTGTCATAAGGTATGCGAAACTCCCATTTGCTCCACTATCCGATTTCAGCTTACCCGGCATAAATAAGGAATATCCACCCATCACTTTTACATTTTTCGCAATGGGTTTTATCAACGTGATATCCAATTCATTCCCAAAGGAATCAGCACTTTGGTCTGCACCAAACATGTGGTAAGCGACTTTTACGGTATGTCCCGCAATTTTAAACCCGGATAATTTTACATGAAAATCAGACAATCCCAATCCACCTGTATGCTCAGGAACATTCAAAAAATAATCCATATATCCATAATATTTATGATTGGTAGCATAGAGCGTATTAAAAGACTCATTTACGTCAGTCGTCGTTGAATCATCCCCAGACACAAAATCCATTCCGGCTGAAAGAGTCATACCGCCAATTTTATAGTCCGCATTCAATCCATACATCATTCCGCCATAATTTACATTGTCTGATTCTGCACCATTCTGCATAGCAAATTCCAATTCGTAACTCACACCGGCAAAAGCACCTTTTCCATATCCGCCAAATGTCATTCTCTCTCCATCCTGAATGGCGAATGCTTGTGTTTTATGACCTTCCATTAAGCTTAAATGGGTATAAGCACCACGGACATTAAAATCATCTTCGTCATTCACAGTGCTTGCTTCCACTTGCTTAAAATTGAAAAAATCTACATTCGCAAAATCGTTCTTAAAATTGAAAACAACGCCATCAAAGCTTCGCCCAATATTATGCCAACCCACAGCGCCAATGAGTCTTTGTGGACCATAAGCTGCTTCAAATCTTCCCACCTTTGCACTTAATGGCATTCCAAATAAATTTTTGAGTTTAAAGTTTGCTTGGTGAACATCCAATGCATCTGCAGTTCCGTCTCCCAAAGTGCTTGTTTCCGTTCCGAAAACACGGGAATCCTGCAATTGAACAAATGTGCTGTAATCGTCATTATCATAGGAAACAGCAAAACGCGTCCGAAGATAATTTTGGTTATTAAATGATGTTGTATCTGTAAAATCCTTATCTACCATTTCGAATCTTTGTCGAACTTGACCCGAAAACTTCAACGGGTTTCCTTCGGCTATTAACATTCCGAATAGTGAAATAAGTATGAGTGTGTTTTTTAACATGGGGATTCTCCTTTTATTGGTGTTATTGGTGTTTTTTTCAATGACCTTGATGTCAGAATTTATCCATTAAATAGGATTATATCCTCCTATTTAATGGACTTATTTACTTGTTTTCTCTTTATAGGTTTTAAGTATGTAAGTGTAAACTTTCTTGCAAATATACTTCGTTTTCCGGCACAGCTTTTTCTTTGGAGAATGCGCTTACAAATGCCAAAACCGTTAAGGAAAGCGTTCCGGTAAACATGGCAATTTCCATAAATCCAAATACCGGAGATTCCAAATGAGGTGGGAAAATCATCATATATAAATCTACCCATCTTCCAACTAAAACCAGTGATGCTGCAATAAGTAAACTTTTTTCGTTGCGCTTGGTTTTTCTGAATAATAAAATAACAAATGGAATAAACCAATTTAGTAAAATATTTACCACTGTGAGCGAACCAAAAACACCCACATGTCGCTTAATATAATAAACCGTTTCTTCTGGGATATTGGCATACCAAATAAGCATGTGCTGGGAAAACCAGATGTAAACCCAAAAGGTAACGAAACCAAAAAGATAACGGGACAATTCATACAAATGATCAATTTTGACGATACCTTTCATAACACCAATTCGGCGTAGAAAAATAAGGGCAATGATGGTAAATGCCAGTCCGCTGGTAAACATTCCGGAAAAATTATACAGCCCAAAAATGGTGCTATACCAATGGGGTTCCAGTGACATAATCCAATCAAAGCTGGAAAAGATAAACATGATGCCACCGATATAAAGCCAAAATGCAGACAGGCCCGTTGCCGATTTTGTATGTGCCGGATTTCCATCCACATCCATGGCGTGGGATTTGGAAATAATTTTCCGTCCAACCCAAATCCAAAAGACAAAATAAACGGCCATCCGAATCATAAATCCCATAGGATTTAGCCAAGCAGATTTCCCGGAAAGAATCGGGTCGTTGGCGACCACTTCTTCGTGAGACCATTCATAAATATCATGCATTCCGAAATACAATAATGCCATCACAACAAAACCAAAGGGTAACACAGAAAACATGGCTTCCGGCACACGGCGAATGGCGACATCCCAACCGGCGTTGGATACATAATGAATGGCAACCATCATCATGCCGCAAAAACCGATTCCCGTGAGAAAATATCCGTTTAAAAGTAAATTGGACCAAGCTCGAGTCGGATCGGTAAAAATACCAATTAGAAAGGTCAACACACCTAAAACCATGAAAAATTTTAACCAAAGTTTTTGACGATTTGTTAACATTTTTATTTTTTTCATCGGCATTCTAATTCCCCATTGTCTTTAAATATTGAATCACTTTCCATCGGTCTTCTCTTTGCACTTGTGAACGATAAGACGCCATATTCCCTTTTCCATTTGAAATGATGAAATACAATTGTCCATCCTTCATGTTTCTTACATTGTCTGAAAGAAGTGATGGTGGCGGAGGAACACCCCGCTTTGTTACGGGTCCGTCGCCCAAACCTGTCATTCCGTGACATACAAGACAATAATTACGATACACCCATTCACCACGAACCCTATTCTTATCTGAATTTTCTATGGGGCTTTTCAGCACGTTTCCAGCTAATTCTTCTGTGAGTTCACCCTGGGAATATTCGGGAAGAAATCCCCGAGCAATGGTCCCTTCCGCCGGCATTTGTAAGGTTTGACCATTAGGGTAATTCGGATTTTCAGCAAAGGCATCAAATGGAACAGAATGCACCATTTCCGGAATAAATTCAACATTCAATTCACGAGGTTCGTTTGTGAGACATTTTTGCAGTCCGAATAACAATACCACCACAATTCCCAGTTTAATGATTGATTTCGTGTCCATCATTCTGATTCCAATTTTTCGTGCCATTCAAGGGCATTGTGTTGGCTTGAAATTTCTTCTGCTTTTTCGCTGTTAAACGAGCTCAATTCTTCCGTAAGGACAAGCACAAATTTATCATCAGTCACATCCGCCGCATAAATTTTTGGCTTTCGTCCGGGCAAAACGCCTGTCCGCCAAAGTAAGGTAAATACCGTTCCCAATCCAGCGAAGAGCACGGTCGTTTCAAAAGCAATGGGCATAAATCCTGGCATGGAATTCCATGGTTTTCCCCCAATATTGATAGGCCAATTCACAGCAGAAATCCAATATTGTCCATATAAACCGATCGCCAATCCCAAGAGAGCAAAACCAAAACATATTTTCCCCAGTCGGGACGGTTTCAATCCCATTGCTTTATCCAATCCATGAACTGCGTAAGGCGTAAAGGCATCCATTATGGTGAACCCTTTATCTCTAAAATCCTGCGTTGCTTTCACTAAATCATACTCATTATCGAAGGATACGATGAAATACTTCTTCATTCCTCCCCTCCGTTTCGACCTTTAAACTGCAGGACATTCTTTACTTCTCCGATGGAAATAATGGGCATGTATCGGATGAATAACATGAATAGCGTAAAGAATAATCCAAAACTTCCAATGAGCGTGGCAATTTCCACATAAGACGGTGTATACATGGCCCACGCCGACGGTAGGAAATCTCTGTGTAAGGATGTTACGATAATGACAAATCGCTCAAACCACATGCCGATATTGATGAAAATTGATAGGATGAAAACCATCATCATATTGGTTCTTATTTTCTTGAACCAGAAAAATTGGGGCGTAAGCAAATTACAGCCGACCATAATCCAATACGCCCAAGCAAAAGGTCCCATGGCCCGATTTAAGAAAACAAATTGCTCGTATCCATTTCCCGAATACCAGGCCATAAAAAATTCAGTGGCATAAGATAAAGTTACAATCCCACCTGTCAGAATAATCACTTTCGTCATATTTTCAACATGATTTACCGTAATATATTCTTCCAATCGCATGGCTTTTCGTGCAATCAAAAGTAAGGTCAAGACCATGGCAAAACCGGAAAATACTGCGCCGGCAACAAAGTATGGTGGGAAGGTCGTCGTGTGCCAGCCGGGAATGGAGGACGTTGCAAAATCAAAACTCACAATCGTATGCACCGACACCACCAAGGGCGCTGCCAATCCTGCCAACAAACCATAAACTGTTTCGTATCTATGCCACGTTATAAACGAACCGGACCAGCCAAAACTCATGAATCCGAAAATTGCTTTCTTTATTTTTGTTTTTGCTCGGTCTCGAACGGTGGCTAAATCTGGAATCATACCGATATACCAAAAGACTGCAGAAATAATTAAATAGGTCCCGATGGCAAATACATCCCACGCCAGTGGCGAGCGGAAGTTAATCCAAAGTGGTCCCCGCGTATTGGGATAAGGAAACATCCAATACGCCATCCATGGTCGACCCATGTGAATGATGGGAAATAATCCGGCACACATCACGGCAAATATTGTCATAGCTTCCGCAGATCGATTGATGGATGTCCGCCACTTTTGTCTGAATAAAAAGAGAATGGCAGAAATCAACGTTCCAGCATGCCCTATTCCCACCCAAAAAACGAAATTGGTAATATCAAAAGCCCAGCCCACAGTTTTGTTTAAACCCCAGGTGCCAATTCCAGTCATGATTTGGTAGGAAACAGCAACAACCCCCAATGTCAATGCACTTAATGCAATTAAAAATCCAACCCACCATAATCCGGTTGGCTTTTTGTCCATGATACCTACAACATCATTGGTGATAGTTTTTAAATTTTTATTTCCATGAACCAGGGGTTCTCTTATAGACTCAAGCTGATTAGCCATGATGATTTCCCCCTTTTTCTTCTTCGCGATTTCTAACCATAGTCAAATATCCAACAGTTGGTCGCGCATTCAACTCTTCCAAAACATGATAATGACGAGGGTCTTCCACTAATTTTGAAATATCAGATTCCGGATCATTCAAATCGCCAAAAGTAATTGCGTCAGCTGGACATGATTGCTGACACGCTAATTTTATATCACCATCCGCTAATGGAATTCCTTTTGCTTTTGCTTCAATTTTCGCTTCTTGAATCCGTTGAATGCACATGGAACATTTTTCCATGACGCCTCGGCTTCGCACCGTTACATCCGGATTCAAAACCATATTTTCTAATTCATCATTATGAGCATAGTCAAACCAATTAAATCGTCGAACTTTGTAGGGGCAATTATTGGCACAAAATCGCGTTCCCACGCAACGATTATAGACTTGCTGATTCAATCCTTCCGAGCTATGTACCGTCGCCAAAACAGGACAAACTGGCTCACATGGTGAATTATCACAATGCTGACACATCATGGGCTGAAACGCCACATCCACATCGTCCCCTTCGCCTGAATAATATCGGTCAATCCGCATCCACGCCATGTCGCGACGACGAAATACTTCATCTTTTCCTACAACCGGAACATTATTTTCCACTTGGCAAGAAATGACGCAGGCGGAACATCCGGTGCACGCACCCAAATCAATCGCCATGCCCCAATGATGTTTGTCGTAGGGATGGTCATCCTTCCATAGCGTTACCACTTGATGACCATGATGTGCTCCCGAAGATGGATCTTTTTTATATTCGTCAAAAGTCGTTTCTTGGATAAAAGGTCGCACTTTCATAGAAGGTGGTGCGGTATTTTCAGGATTTTTTAGCGTGTTATATGTTTGGGTTAACGCCAAATCTGCGGTTTTCCCTGTCTTGGAAATGCTCACTGAAATACCAGAAAACGAAAGGGCGTTATCGTTTCTTTCAAGAAGATGATTGATGCGTTCACCTACCAATTCACCTTCACCAAGTGTCGCTTTTTTCTGAATCCAGTCCGGTCCGAAATTTTTAAACCGTTCCGTGCCTTTTCGTCCATAACCCAGAGACACAGCCACCACTTCATCGCTCTGCCCTTCTTGAATATACACGGGCAATTCTACCGATTTTCCGCTGGCTTTTATTTGAATCACATCTGATTGACTTACACCCAATTCTTTGGCTTTTTTCGGGGAAAGATTCGCTGCATTATCCCAAGTTAGTTTTGAAATGGGATCTGGTAATTCTTGCAACCAGGGATTTTCTGCATGACGGCCGTCCAGCATTTGCAATGACGGATAAGCCACAAGCGTCAATCCATTTTTCAAGAGTGATTTCGCCATTGCACCTTTTTTAAATCTGCTCACAGAAACGGATTTGGGTTTAATCTTAACAAAACCGTCGTGAACCAAATTATCCCACCATCGATTAAATGACTGGCTTCCTTTTTTGCGAGTCGTATAAATTTTCTTCCAATAATTGCGAACCAAATTTCGTTCGTCGTCGTCGATCCCAGCCCAGCCTGTAACGGATTTTCGTAAGCTTTTTGTGTCACCCAAAGCTTGGATAGCTGGTTGAGTCATGGACAAAGTTCCGGATGTAAATTCATCATCGGACCAGGATTCTAAATAATGGGGCGACGGGCAAATAGCATTACATAATTCAGTGGTTTCGTTTTGTTTTGCGGAAAAACAGACTGTTGTTGGAATCGTTTTCATGGAATCCGTAAACGCTTCTCCTTCCGGTAAATCGTAAACAGGATTCACGCCAGCAACCAATAATGCACCCACTTTTCCCGCTTTCATATCAGCGATTAATTGTACTACTGAAGCATCATTCCCGCTCTTTTGTAAATTTGGGTTTTTCAAAATAACCGTCTTCCCAACATTCCCTAAAGCATGGTTAATTCTATTGACACTCTCTTGCATGGCGGGTTCGTTCATACTGGAAACCACCAAACTTTTTCCCTTATAATGCTTCAATTCTTTAGCAATATCTGATGCAATTCCATGTCCGCCTTTTCCACTTAATGCATGCTCGATGTCTTTGGCAAGTTGTAGCATTCCTGCCGGAGATTTTACAATTCGCTCGTCCGCTTTTGCACCGGTTACAGATAATCGAGATTCAACTTGAATATGCTTTGAAATGTGTTTCGCATCCAAATTTCGATTCTTCCGATAATCTTTCGTAAACTGTGTCGGCGAAAGCCAAGTGCCAAGAAAATCAGCATCAAAACTCAAAATCATGTCTGCTTTTTCAAAATCATATTGGGGTAAAATCCGCTTGCCGTAATTCATTTCATGTGCATCTAAAATGGCGGAATAAGAGATAGGATCATATTCCACATGATTTGCATTGGCATACTTTTTCAAGAATTTTTTGATATAATATTTTGTAGAAGGACTTGTCACTGTTTCTGTGAGCAATACAATTTTTTGTCCGTTTTCCCGAGCTTTTTGCAATCCTTGAACCACCGATTTATCCAAAACATTCCAACTGACTTCTTCGCCAGAAAGTATCGGATGAAACAAGCGTTTTGAATCATACAATTCAATCACACTCGCCTGACATACAGGACATAACCCACCTTGACTCACCGGATGGTCAGGATTTCCTTCCAATTTGATGGGACGGCTGTCTCGATTTTTCACCAACACGCCGCACCCGGAACCACAGGCATGACTTGTAGAGGCATACCAATAGGCTTTACCGGGGATAATTTCTTCCGGTTGGATCAAAAATGGGATGGCTTTATTCACCGGTGTTTTTGAACACGCCGTCATAAATGCAGCCAATGAAAATCCGGCTGTTTTTAGGAAATCTCTACGATTCCACTCTGTGGATGCTGTTTCCAAATCTGCAGGACCGGCAACAGATTCTATTACCGAAATCTCATCTTTGCTCATCCAATATTTTTTATCTTTACTCATAATCAAAGGTATTTTTTCGCCACGAAGACTCGAAGGTGGTGGCATTTTTAATTTTTAATAGTGGCATGTTGCACAATCCAATAAAAGTTGTGTCCGTTCCGGGGCTGCGGTGAGCGATTCATGGTCTTTCCGGTGGCAATCCAAACACCAACCCATAGATAAATCTTCTGTCTGTTTAATGCGTTCCATCGAAGCCACATCGCCATGACAATCGGTACAATCCACGCCGGCAGCAATGTGGGGTTTATGACTGAAGAAAACGAAATCTGGAATATTATGCACCTTTACCCATTCCACCGATTTTCCTGCTTTTCCTTCCACCGGATTTCCTTGGGGGTCGTATCCCATGGCGGAATAAATTTTGATAATTTCCAAAGATGTGAGCGGACGCATTTCTCTGCCTTCTGCCATTGCCTGTTCTTCTTCCAACCGTAAATCATCTTTTGTAGCAGATACATACTTGTGACAATTCATACAAACACTTGTGGCAGGAATGCCTGCATGGCGACTTTGAGACGCTCCATAATGACAATATTGGCAAGGCACTTCCATTTCGCCCGCGTGCAGACGATGGGAAAAGTCAATGGGTTGTATGGGCTCATAATTTTGTTGATTTCCCGGCATCCTAAATGTGCTGTTACTGAAAATCACCAAGAGTCCACCGACCAAAATCAAAAGCGTAATGAGTTTTAATTGCTTTTTCATTAAAGAGTATTACCCTAAAAGTTTCTCTTCCAATTCCAACGCCTTTGGAAATAAAATATTATTTTCCAAATGGATGTGCATATGAATATCATCTTCCAAGGCTTGAATATTTGCGTAGGCAGCGCGATAAGTATTACATCCATCTGCCGGCGGTTCGTAGCCATTTGCCAATGCGTTCATCTTTTTTAGAATATCTCCAGCTGTATCATGTTCAGCCATCATCACAGAAATGGGACCATTCACAAACGCACCATTGCTTTGCGATTGCTCTGCCATTTTCTTAATGTAAGGGAACAGAATTCGCTCTTCCTTCATCATGTGCTGATGTAAATCCTGCATGAGTTCATTGAATAATTTTGCCACTTCAACCGTTTCAGGGTGACGCTCGCCATGAACCCGTGCCACCTTACTTATGAAATCTGCCGTTATAGATCCATTCTCATAAATGAATTGATGGTGGGTGTTGAAAATATGGTCCACCAATTTATCCAAAGGCATGGATTGAAAATCATCACTTGATTTTTGATCGCTCAATACAAATTCCAAATCAGCAACAATTGCTTCCAAATCAGCTCCTTTATTGCTACAGGCTGTTTCTAGTTTTTCTCCACCACCGCAACAAAAATCAAAGCCGTGTTTTTTGAATACATTTGCAGTCCGAATATCTTCCGCAACAATTTCCCCTACTGTTTTTTCTTTTAACATATTATTTCCTATTTTTTGGATTGCATTAACCGTGTTAATTCTCTTTCTATTAAATCAACACAGTTGATTTAATCCATATTTTATGGATTTTTATATTCTGCTTTCGGCCCCAAATAATACCAATAATTCAAGATAGCACAGACCGCATAAAAGACGGCAAAACCATACATGGCAAGTTCCGGTGTTCCAGATTTCATATTTTCACCGATAATCTTTGGAATCAAAAATGCACCATAAGCGGCAACGGCAGATGTCCAGCCCAAAACAGGTCCCGCTTGCTCTTGATTAAAAACCATGGATATGGTTCTGAAAGTTGATCCATTCCCAATTCCAGTCGCAGCAAACAAAATGACGATTAGAATAAAAAATGGCATGAAATATTCTTGGGGTGTTGCTGATTGATAGGCCAAATGGGCATAATATCCCACACCAACTGAACATACAACCATCACAATTGACACAACTTGCGTAATGATGGCGCCACCTAATTTATCTGCCATTTTTCCACCAATTGGACGAATTAAAGCCCCCACAAAAGCACCCACCCAAACATACATAAAAGTTGCAGGACCATCAGGATTTGCAATATGTTGCCAAGTGCCATCTGCACCAAGGATATGCTTTACGCCAAAAATAAATTTAATGGCTAATCCCACCGCAGCAGCAAAGCCAATAAACGAACCAAAGGTCATGGTATAAATGATAGTCATGACCCATGTATGTTTATTATCAAATATTGAAAACTGACGGTTTAAATTTTCTTTAATTTCTCCTGGAGATATAGCTTTCATCAAGAAAACAGTTGAAGCAATTACTGCAGGAAGAACAATCCATTTCACCCACGTTAACGCTTTGAATGTTAGAATAAAATATAGACCAACAGCTGCCGTTACGAAGCCAATAGCCAACAGAAATGCTATTCGACCAAACGATGCAACCGGACCTTTGATGTTTGGAGAAACCGCCTCCGTTCTAATATTATTCAACCGTGTCCACCCAAAATATGCTAACGGGATAAGCCACAACATCCAAACCCAACCTGCATTTGCAAGCCACGTTTCGGATCCTGCTGCAATCCGTTTAAAGATTGTGCCTGAATTACTCGAAAGGATTAATGAATCGCCACTTAATGCACCTAAAAACGGGAGAGTCATGACAAGCGGAATTAATATTTGCATGGTGGTAACACCAAAATTCCCTAAACCTGCATTCATTCCAAGGGCATATCCCTGTTCTTTTTTCGGATAGAAGAATGAAATATTGCTCATGGATGAAGCAAAGTTTCCACCACCAAATCCAGACAGAAATGCCATGACAATAAAATAATTAAATGAAGTTGTTGGATCTTGAAGTCCAATCGCAGTGCCAAATGCGGGTATCATCAACAAAGCTGTGGTAAAGAAAATGGTATTTCTTCCACCGGCAAGGCGGATAAAAAAGGAACTGGGAATCCGCAAGGTTGCACCTGTTAATCCTGCAATCGCCGGCAACATAAATAATAATCCCATGGCTTCTTCAGGCGATTTCCCAAATGTAAAACCCAAGTTCTTCATTTGAACCGTAATAATTCCCCACATGAGCCATACGGAAAAGCCGACCAATAAACTTGGGATTGAAATCCATAAATTCCGGGTAGCAATGGCTTTCCCCGTTGAATCCCAAAATCCTTGGTCTTCAACGTCCCACTGTTTTAAATCAATATTACTCATTATTGTATCTCCTTGTTTCTATTTTGTAAAATTTTTATTCTTCAGCAAACGAGCCTTTGGGCTCTTCTAAAAATGCCCAACAGTAGAAAAAGCTCAAAAATGCACCGCCAGCAATAATGAAAAAGAATGTTTTCGCATCCACCAAAGAATATGTTACTAGATAAATAACCGCACCTACATTTCCATAAGCACCTGCCATCCCTGCAATTTGCCCGGTCATTTTCTTATTGATCATAGGAATAACAGCAAATGTCGCCCCTTCGGCTCCCTGCACAAACATAGAGGCCATAACGGTTATAACAATGGAAACAATAAGCCAACTCATTCCGTCAAACATAGGCACAACCGTTTGAACACCGTTCACTACAGGTCCCCATTCGCCAATATGTGCCATACCCAAAAATCCCATGGCGATTCCAAACATATAAATGAGCATGGTCTTTTTACGATTTTTCATAGTGTCAGACAAAAGTCCGCCCAAGGGTCTTGCAAAAAGATTCACAAATGCAAAGGATGATGCAATGAGTCCGGCGAGCGTAGCTGTCATAATATAACTTCCATCTCCGCCAGTTAATTGGGAAAACGTTGTTTCGAAAAACATGGGTAACATGGAAACCACCGCAAGCTCCGAACCAAAATTCGCGAAATAAGTGCTATTGAGTGCAGCCACACTTGACCAATGATATTTTTCTTCTTCCGGAACGCCTGCTTTTAAAAAGGGCAGATTTATTTGCAGTGTTTTGGCTACATGTGCAATATAAATCAACGCCAACACACCATACACCATGGTCAAAATGTCAGAAGAGATAAGTGGGATTCCATCTACCTTAATTCCGCCAATTCGCCAGGCTAAAACGCCCATGGCTCCAACCAATGGAAATGACCACACAATATATTGAACCAAATCCCCATAAGACGTTACCATCATGGGTTCGGTCTTTTTCGTCTTTGCGATGGGTCGGTCAGCAGAATGATCTTTTACCAAGAAATAATACATTATGCCGTAAACAAAGGATACTGCTGCATTCAAAATCATGGCATATCGCCACGCATCTTCACCAAACCCAAGCGTATCTCTGAATACAGAAATGGCAATCCAAGGCAACGTCATGGCTGCCCAAGCGGAACCAAAATTTCCCCAACCGGCATAAAATCCTTCGGCTCTGCCAATCATTTTGGGCGGAAACCAGTTGGCAACCATTTTAATTCCAACTACAAAACCGGCACCAATGGAACCCAAAATCAATCTGGAAACCAGCAGTTGCGTAAAGGAATCACCCAAGGCAAATAGCCAAGCAGGAATCGCCATAAGAACCATTAGACCTGAAAAAACAATTCTCGGGCCGTAGCGGTCAATGAGCGCTCCGATGATTATTCGTGCGGGAATGGTTAAAGCAACATTACTTATTGCCAACACTTTCAAATGTTCTCGTGTGAGCCATCCAACATTTTTCAGCATGGTTGTCGCCAATGGTGCCATATTAAACCAGACATAAAATGTGATGAAAAAGGCAATCCATGTAAAATGCAGGACTCTAATTCGCTCTTTTCCAAAGTCGAGTAATTCCGGTATGGGTCGCTTATTGTTTCCGTTAGTCATAATAACTCCTTGATTGTGTTTCTAAACTATAAATTTTTTGAGCTTCTAATTGATTTGCGATTCCAATTCCAGCGAACCACTTGGGGTTTGCGCCAAAGGTATGGATTGGGTAAAACTAAAATGTGCACCAAGCGCGTGTATGGGAATAAAAGGAGAATCGAAAATGCACCAATAATGTGCAATTTTATCGGAAAAGGTAAAGCAACAACATAGGACAAATCCGGGCTCAATTTAAAGACAGACCATAAATAGGGTGCCAACGACGATGCAAACCAGCTTGAGCCCCAGCGATGAAAATAAGCCGTGTATAATCCGCTTAAAACTTGAATTGCTAATATGCCCAAAACCATCCAATCTGCAGATGATGTTACAAACTTTGCACGAGCGTTTGTATTTCTTCTCGAAACCATATTGATTAAACCAACGAGCGTCATGAGTCCAAAAATAAACATGGCAATTTCCATGATATAAAGACGAGCTGGAACACTATTCCACCACAAAACAGTTTCCGGAACCAAAAACCAAAGAAAATGAGCCGTAAGCACAGCAATAATTCCATAATGAAACGGAACTAATCCCCAAAAATGTTGACGGTTTTCCAAAAACTGGGAAGACAAACTTGAATAGGTAAATGCCTTTGAGCGGTACCGCTGTATGGTAACGACAAAAAAAGTGAAGAGTGTTACATACGGAAAAAGCTGAAAGAAAAATGTATCAAAATATGTTTGAAATTGTTCCATTTTGCTTAATTCTCCTGTGTTTCGGTTTGGTGCGAAAGGACACCATAAATAAATTGAATTAAATGTTTATACGGACTTTCCGTATCTCCGAAGCCTTTGATAATTTTTTCCGTGGCAGGAATAACGCGTGTTTGGACGAATTCATTTCTATCATCTTCTTCCATTTTCGGCAAGACCGATAAAATATGAGTCAAATGGTCCGGCAATTCTGATGTTTCGGGGATACCAAATTCTCGAAGCATTTCTCGCACACGAACCATAAATACACCTCGCTCATAGTTCTCTCCGTGTAAATGCCAACCCAAATCCAAACAGGTGTTCGGGGTAAAATCAAATAGTTGAGTAAACTCTTCCTGTAGTTTTGTCAATTCAGTCTCATTCACATGTTGACTGAAAATGTGAAAATCGTCTGTTTTTTCTCCATTCAGCGATTGACTCACTTTTTCCAAATCAGAACGAATATCCGATTCAGGATAGGAAATTAAAGGAACAAGTTGTGTATAAATTTCTTTATTCATTTTACCAACCCCGCGCCGGTGCTTCTTTGAATCCAAACCCAGTTTCTTGTTTATGTTCCAATGGGTCTTTCATCATTTCGATAGCTTCTTCACGGTGAGCTGCTGGAATTACAAATCGATCTTCGAATGTGCAAAGTGATGTCAATTCATAAATATCATTTGCTTCGTTTGGATTGCAATCAGCTTCAATCAATAATTTTTCAGCATCAATTTTTTCGATATCTCCCACTGTTTCTGCTCGACGAAATGTTCGAATGGCCGATTGCTTCTTCAAGACATATCGTAAATGGCTTTCATTTCCACCACCAAACATTTTGGCTAAATATTTAATGGGAGCACGTGCTTTATCAAAATCAGGGAAAAATTCTTCATTAATGCTTCTGACAGATTCCCCTTCTTGTGCGGACATAACTGGCAACATAGGCGGAACATAAAAAAGCATGGGCAATGTTCTGTATTCCACGTGTGGTGGAAGTGCAATGCCCCATTCTTTCACAAATTTATATACAGGCGAATCTTGAGCCGCTTTAATAGTTGAATCAGCGATGCCATTTTTCTTTGCTTCCCGAATCACATTTTCATCAAATGGATCCAAAATCATTTCCCGCTGTGCATCCACTAATTCTTCATCGGGACGCTTGGCGGTTTCTTCAATTTTATCTGCATCATAAAGCAAGACGCCCAAATATCGAATTCGTCCAACACAGGAATGAAAACACGCCGGCGCTTGCCCTGTTTCAACTCGTGGAAAACAGAGAATACATTTTTCGGATTTTCCCGTATTCCAGTTATAATATGTTTTTTTATACGGACAAGCAGAAATGCACGAACGCCAAGCACGACATCGTTCTTGGTCTAACAATACAATCCCGTCTTCGCCCCGTTTA